>CAYXYO010000072.1:0-7841 GCA_964469365.1 uncultured Desulfobacterales bacterium
TCGTGGAGCAGGCCATAGAGCTTGCCGGGAAAGATTATGATCTTAAAAAGAAATTTGATTTTCGCCATATAAAGATAATAAAGGAATTTGATAGCAATATTCCAAAGGTCAGGGTCAGCATTACAGAGATTGAGCAGGTGCTTCTTAATCTTTTGAAGAACGCGGCCCAGGCCCTGGCGGAAAAAGATATTGCAGATCCGTTAATAACATTGAGAATGATTAATGAAGGGCATTCGTTAAAGATCGAAGTTGAGGATAATGGTCCTGGTATTCCGCAAGATATACAGAAAAAGATATTTGAGCCCTTTTTCTCCACCAAACCGCCTGGAACGGGTACCGGTCTTGGCCTTGCCGTCGCTTATATGATTATAACCCAGAATCACCGGGGGCAGATGATGGTGCGCTCTATCCATGGCAAGGGTACATGTTTCACCATAATACTGCCTTTTGAATATGGTGACAAAATATGAAAAGAATCCTTGTTGTTGATGATGAAAAAGGGCTTGTGAAAAATCTCGCGATATTTTTAGCGGATGAAGGGTTTGATGTTATGACTGCCTTTAATGGAAAAATGGCATTGGAAATATTTGAAAAAGAGCAAATCGACCTCTGTATCGTAGATATGCGGCTTCCTGATATTGACGGTAATGATGTGATACGCCGTGCTGTCAAGGCAGGATTCAGGGGAGGTTTTATAATTTACACAGGCAGTGCCGGTTACAGGTTGCCTCATGACCTGAGGGAACTTGGGATCAGCGATGAAAATGTGTTTGTCAAGCCTGTGAGGGACTGTACTGTGATTAGCAGCCGTATTGTGGAGATGCTGGAGGTGGACTGATGGATTTTGCGAACCGGAAACTTCTTACCATTGATGATGAAGCCGCCATCAGGCGCAGCATCAAGATTTTTTTTGAAGACAGCGGGTTTAATGTTCTTGAAGCCGAGAATGGAGAAAAAGGTCTTGAAATCTGCAGGATGGAAAAACCGGATATTGTGCTTGTTGACCTTAGAATGCCGGGCATGGGCGGTTTGGAGGTGATTAAAATCATGGCAGAGCAGATGCCTGACATCCCGGTAATCGTTGTCTCCGGCACAGGAGTGCTGGAAGATGCTCTGGAGGCCATAAGGGCAGGGGCGGATGACTATATCACCAAGCCGGTCAAGGACATGCAGATACTTGAGCATGTCATTATGAAAACCATGGAAAAGGCGGAACTCAAACGGGAGAACCGGCTTTATCAGGAGCATCTTGAGGAACTTGTTGAAAAACGTACACAGGAACTCAGGCACGCCCAGAAAATGGAGGCCCTTGGCACTTTGGCCGGCGGTATTGCCCATGATTTTAACAATATATTGACAAGCATAACCGGCTATACGGAACTTTCCATTATAAACTGCAAGGATGAGAATGTTGCCGGCTTTCTGCAAAATATCAAACAGGCCTCCAACAGGGCGACAGAGTTGGTAAAGCAGATACTTACCTTTTGCAGAAAGGGAGAGCATGAAAGGAAGCCCGTTAATATAGCTGTTCTTCTCAAGGAAGCCATAAGATTTCTGCGTTCATCAATTCCATCCAATGTGACTATCCGGCATACCATCAATTCCGATTCCTGTGTGCTTGGCGACCCAAGTCAGATTCACCAGATTATCATGAATCTTTGCACAAATGCCTATCACGCCATGGAGGATGGGGGAGGCACCCTTTCCATACTTCTTGAAGATATAAAGCTTACACACAAAACCACCCTTGCAAATGTTACCCTTTCTCCAGGACGTTATGTGAAACTCGAGGTCGCTGATACGGGGTGTGGCATGGATATGGATATCCAGCAGCGTATTTTTGACCCATATTTCACCACAAAGGGTTCCGGCAAGGGCAGCGGCATGGGACTTTCCGTTGTGCATGGCATTGTAGGTTCGTGCAATGGGGCTATTTCAGTATTCAGCGAACCTGGGAAAGGTAGCCGGTTTACGGTTTTTCTGCCGGTTGTTGAAGATCGGAAAACAGAAGCGATGTCCGCCGGGGAGATAGTTGATGTGGAAGGTTCAGAAACAGTCCTTTTTGTGGATGATGAAGAGCAGATAGTGGACGTGGTTCGCAGAGGACTCTCTGGATTAGGTTATCATGTGGAGGCATTTACTGAGCCCCATGCCGCCCTTGATGCGTTCAGAACATCTGCTGAAAGGTTTGATATAGCGGTGATGGATATAATGATGCCCGGAATGGATGGATACGCCCTGGCCCGGGAACTTCTGAAAATCAGAGAGGATATCCCGGTAATACTTTGCACAGGTTTTTTTGACAAGGTCGAGGAACTTCGTGTCCAAGACAGGAGGATAAGAGAGTATATGACAAAACCATTCAAGATTAAAACCCTTGCCCAAACCATAAGAAGTAATCTGGACAGGTAGCATGGCAGGAACTGGAAAGTTCAGGGGGAACACAATAGCACTGCTGTTTTTTTGCCTGTTGATGACAGCGTCATCAGTATGGGCGGCCGAGGTCAAGTCGGTGTTTGATATGTCTCTTGAAGAACTTGCCAGTGTAAAGGTGTCCATAGCCACAAGGGATGCCCGTGCTCTTAATGATTCTCCGGGAATAGTCACTGTTATTACAAGACAAGAGTTTTCAAACCGGAATCCCCGTTCTCTCCTTGATATACTTGAGCTTGTTCCAGGAATAAATATCGTAGTGGAAAACCTCTCAGCTCCACTGATGCAACTCAGGGGTACTGGCAACAGACAGAATAATATTCTCCTTATGATAGACGGTGTCCGGTTGAACAGTGAACTTTTTGGCGGGATTACCTATGTTATAAAAGATATACCTGTTGAGCTTGTGGACAGGGTGGAGGTAATACGCGGGCCAGGTTCCGCGGTTTACGGTTCCAATGCCTTTGAGGCTGTTATCAATGTAATTACAGTGCCTGAGTCATTTGAGAAGAAAAATTCCGTTCTTTATGGCGGAGTTGGTTCCTATGATACGTTTTACGGGGGCGCGGCTCTCAAGACAAAACTGCATGGACTCAGCCTGGTGGCCAGCGCTGCCGGAAAACGCAGCGATGGCCCTTCTTATGATTATACGGACATGGCATCAAAGAGTGGAGAAACCCGCTATTCTCAGAAAATCAGTAATTTTTATGCCAGGATAGATGGAAAGACCTTTGGCGTGACAGCCTTTTATAGCGACGAGCAGGATGGGCCTTATATAGGGATTAAGAGATATCTTAACAATGGTACAGAGCGACAGTACAGGACCCTTGCCCTTGAAGGCAGGTATGCCATGGATTTTCAGGACATGGGCAAGTTCTCCGGGAAGGTATATTACAACAGTTTTGATTATGACTGCACATGGGAGATCATGCCGCCTGAAGTGGTGGGGCCCAACGGTTTCATAAAGCATCCCACCGCCACGGATTCGCGTCTGGGAACCGAACTGCTATATGAAAACACCTTTTTTGAAAATCACAGGGTTATGGCAGGTGGAAATCTTGATGAAATGCGTCTGTTTAACTCCACACTTGAAAGGAATGGAAGAACTCATCCATATGAGCTCAGGGATGTTCCCGGAAGCTGGATCAATGAGGATAAAAATTATCATTACGCCCTGTTTGTTCAGGATACATTTCCTTTGTTTGATGATTTTACAGTGACCCTGGGCGGACGTTATGACAGATACAGCAAATATGGCGACGCCTTCAGTCCACGGATTGGTGTCAGCAAATCCCTGGGAAAGGCAGGGCATATCAAGTTGCTTTATGGCCAGTCCTTCAGGGCCCCTTCATACTATGAATCAAATACCAACAGGCACGGCGGCCTTGTTCCAAACAGTGATATTGACCCTGAACGTCTGTCAAGCTGGGAAGCCCAGTATTCTTACATCAGGCAGGGTTTTTCAGGCAAGATCAATTTTTATTATATGACAATAAGAGACCTTATAAAAACGGTCAAGGTAGAGGGTGGGTATTCCCAAAATAACCAGGGGGATGTTGAAAGCTTCGGCATGGAGGCAGAGGTGAAAAATGCCCTTTTCAATGATATGCACAGCCTCACTGTTAATGGTTACTTCAACTATTCCGAGGATGAAGAGCATAATAAGGTGAGAGATGTGCCTAATTATGGTTTTAACATCATACTTGATGACAGGTGGTGTGATCATTTCAGCTCCAGCATGTGGCTGCGATATACAGGGCGCATGAGACGGTACGGCATAATGGACAACAGCGGTAATGTAATCCAGAAGGTTGACGATATCCCTGACACTGTTACATTGAATATGAACCTGGTTTTTCACTGGGGGGACATGGAGTTCAATGCCTCTGTATATAACATTTTTGATGAAGAACTACGTTCTCCGGCACTGGGGATGTTAAACAGCAGGGGCGAGCCCCTGGAAGATTATCCATATGAAGGACGTTTCCTGACAGCGGGATTTGAGTTCCATTTTTGATATATCATAGTGCTGCATTGGTTATGCCTGTTGTCAGAAGCTGTGTCCACGGGGATTATGCAAGGGCGCTTCGCGACGTCGCTTGTCGGGGCATTGTCCCTTGTGGCTGACAGGGAAATGTCATTTGCTGGATATGCCGTTTTTAATTCCGCAGCTTGCAGCCTTTAGCCAGAATCCGGTTTCCCTTGGCGTCCATAAACAGAAAAATGAGTTATATGTCTGAAAATAAATATATTCGTACTGGCCTCAGACCGCCCGGACGTTTTGTCACGTGCCGCCATGACCCTTCATATCATGTCTCAAACCTGAGGGAGGGCAGTCTGCCCGCTGTCCTGGGGCATCTTGAAAGCGGTGAGGCTGTGGTAAACCACGTAAACTTTCCTGATGGAGATTTCCAGGTAAACGGCGCCGAGCCTGTTTATGAAGTTCCCAATGTCTTTCCCTGCTGGGGTTCCACATATATCCTTTCCGAACCGGCTGACAGGCTGGCTGCCATGCCGGGTTCCTGGTTGTTCAGCAGGAAACGGCCTGATGACGACTACCGGCTTGTGGAGGAACTGGCGGGCAGGGGGCTTTTCAGTGAAGATGGCAGCAGATTCACCATTGATGATCTGCCCCGGAGCCTTAAAATCGCCATTGCCGGAGGTTGCGGGGAGCCTGAAATCCTTGAGCAGCTTGCGCGTTCTTCATGCGGAATAGAGTTTGATGACAATGGTCGCCCTTCGGGTCTCTGTTTTGAGCAGCGTCACGGGCGCGTCATGCCGGTTATCAGAGACCACGACCTCTTCAAGGCGGTGGTCGCCAACCCTGCCCTGCCGGATGATTACAAGGTCGCCATGATACTCATGCCTGGCATCCAGGGCGGGAATCCTGTTGTCGGGGAGTATCGTAACGGTGAGACGCATATATGGGAGTATCTGAGGGCAAACAGTTACATCCCCTGGGGGCACTTCGCGTCCAACATGGCCCAGGACTCGGTGCGCTACAACATAAAAAAACTGTCTCCGGCTGATATGACAGGCCTAAGGCACCTCTATTACCAGCGCATGTTCACAAAACTGGAAAGGAGCCTTGTGGAGGCAGGACGCATTGCCGTCCCTGACATTGATGCCGCCAGATACGGCGCGTCAGGGCCGGATGAACTGGAGGCGCTCAGGGTCAGGACGCTGAAACTGGTGCGACAGGCCCTTGAGCGCGGGGATGAACTGCCATTTAATTCCACCCTGTGGGGCTGGAACTACGGTTTTGGCATCTCCCATTCAGGTTACAGGATGCACGCGTCCAACCAGCAGATACATCAGCAGTTTGCCCTTATCCCCTCTGCCATTGAAGAGAGCGACGCGGACAAGGGGGCAGGGGGCAGGCACGTCTCCTATGCGGCGGGCGATCATGTGGCCGAGACATCCGCTCTTTACAGAAGGTGTTATGACCGCTCATTTTTTGAAGACTATCTCAGCGCCATCAGGAACAACAGGCGTACAGACGGCAGAAAGGACATTGAGAGCTCCCTGGTCATTTTTGAGGATGAAAACGCGATGCTCTTTGTGCCCAAGGCCCAGCGTTCCCAGGCTGAACTGCATCTCATGGCAAAGAGGCGGATTGCCACCATACTGGATGCTGACAGTGGGGCAAGGGCCTCTTTTGATTACATGATATGGCTTGCCGTGCGTCTGCTTGTCGAGGCAGGGGCCGAGATGGTAACATGCTGCGAGATGTCAGGCCGTTTTGATGACGGCGACACTGACCAGCGCCTCATATATTATTTTTTGCCAAGACATCCACTCTCTCCCGGTTCCTTCAGCGAACATCAGGGCAGGTGGATTACCGGACATTATCCTGAAGACGTTGCCGCTGCCCTGCGTGGAAAACTGGAATGGATCATCTCCTGACGCCATGGGCATGAGCAGTTATGAAAATGCCCTGAAATGGCTTGATACCTTCCAGTTTCACGGTTACCGGCTCGGCCTGGAACGCATGGAGGCCATACTTGACGCCCTGGGGCGTCCTGAAAGGCGCTATCCTTCCATCCATGTGGCGGGGACAAACGGCAAGGGCTCGGTCTGCGCCACATGCCAGACGTTTGCCATGGAGGCAGGTCTGAAGTGCGGTTTCTATTCATCCCCCCATCTCCATTCCCTGAATGAAAGGTTCCGGGTCAATGACAGGCTTGTTGATGACAAGAGCCTTGCCGCCCTCATATTTCGTATAAAGGAACTGGTAAAGGCAGGTTACGAACTGAGTTATTTTGAATACACCACGGTTATTGCCATGCTCTGGTTCATGGAACAGGAGGTGGACATGGCTGTCTTTGAAACAGGTCTGGGGGGCAGGCTTGACGCCACCAATGTGATAACGCCTGCATGTACGGTTATTACCAACATTTCCCTGGATCATCAGGCGTGGCTTGGGGATTCAGTCAAGGATATCGCCTTTGAAAAGGCAGGGATTATCAAGGCCGGCGTTCCTGTTGTCAGCGGTGTGGCAGGCGAGCCGGCAAGGGGGGTTATTGCCGGGACGGCCATGGAGAGAGGGGCAGGGCTTTTTGAGGCAGGCAGGGATTTCCAGCTTGTTAAAAGGCAGGGTAATGTTTTTGATTACCATGGGTTAAGGCATAGCGTGCAGGGTCTTGCGCCATCAATGCGCGGCAGCCATCAGATGGACAACCTTGCCCTTGCCCTTGCGGCATGGGAGCTTTTTTGCGCCAGGGAGGATATTCGCACTGTAAAGTCATTTGGACAGTCAGTCAGAAAGGGAGTGGAAGAGGTGAAGTGGCCCGGAAGGGGTGAGTGCATATCCGGGTCGCCTTTTATACTGCTTGACGGGGCGCATAATCCTGACGGGATACGGGCGCTGAAGCGTTTGCTTGGGGAAAGCATGGCAGACAGGGCGGCTGCCCCGGAGGATATGGCGCTTTTATGGTCCTGTTCCGATGAGGGCGGAGACAAGGATTTCGTCTCAATGCTCCATGAACTCGCCCCGTTGTTCGGTCATATTGTCATTACTGAACCGCCAGGGCCGAGGAAACCGGTAAGCGTGGAGATGTGGGAGACTGCCCTTGATGACGCGGAAAATATCACGTTTGCGCGTGACTGGAAAGAGGGGTTTGAAAAGGCCCTTGAAATGGCAGGTGCTCACGGGGGAGTCTGCGTTGCCGGTTCCCTTTATCTCGTAGGGGCTGTCCGTAACGCATGGTTTGGCAAGTGAGTTGGCGGCTTGCGGTCTGCTCCGTTAATAGGAGTATATTGTGAAGATCATGGGGTGGCCCATTAACAGGAAAGGAATTTTCGCAGATGTTTATGAGTCTGTCATGGTGGCAGGATATGCAAAGAAGAGGAAGAGGTCTTACCAACCAGCCAACTCCCCAAGGTAAATACTGATTCAGCTTTGGCTG
>CAYXYO010000073.1:0-23598 GCA_964469365.1 uncultured Desulfobacterales bacterium
GGGCAGGGTTACTGACCACAGGATAGGTCTGACCCTCTATCGTCTGGAAAGCATCATGCAGGGAGAAATAGACGAGCTGCTTGACGCTGTAGGCACATACTTCCAGGCGCAGGCCATGGCAGGTCATGGCAATGAGTCCACATAAAGCAGGAAAATCCCATGGCCATGACATCAACATGACCTTTCCCCCTTTTCCCCCACCCACATGGAGATAGGCAGGGCCGTCAGAAAAGCTGTTTCCCTTATTGAACAGGCCGGCACAAGCCGTTCTCCGGCCCTTGACGCATATGTCCTGCTCTCTCACTGCGTCAGGAAAGACCGTCTGTGGTGCCACCTTAACCGCCGGGGAAACCTTGAACGGCAAGATGCCATCACATTTTTTGACATGATAAACCGCCGGAGGGCAGGAGAGCCTGTAGCCTACATCACAGGCAGAAAGGAGTTCTGGTCAAGGGAGTTTCATGTAAACAGCCATACGCTTATCCCCCGGCCAGAGACAGAACTGCTTGTGGAACACGCCCTTGCTTTCCTTGAAACACACTCAGACCGGCACAGGCTTATACTGGACCTGGGAACCGGAAGCGGAATCATAGGCGTCACCCTTGCCCTTGAGGCAAAAAACGTCACTGTCATAGCCACTGACATTGATTTTCATGCGCTTGAAACAGCAAGGGAAAATGCCCGGCTCCACAAGGCCTGCGACAGGATACAGTTTGTCAAGGCAGACTGGCTCACCTGTTTCCATGCCCGGACAGACAGCAGGAAAAATGGAAACAGCTTGTCCGGTTTTGACCTCATAACCTGCAATCCACCCTATGTGGCATATTCAGAACACCGGGAACTTGAAAAAAATGTGGTGAATTTCGAACCGCACGCAGCACTTTTCAGCAGAGACAACGGGCTGTTCCATATAAAAGCCCTGCTTGACAAGGCCCCTGACATCATGCTGCCGGGTGGAATGCTGCTATGTGAAACCGGACGGAATCAGGGAAAGGCGGTAAAGGATGCGGCGCTTTCAGCAGGAACATTTAAGGATGTCAGTATCATCAGGGACTACGCAGGACATGACAGACTGCTGAAGGCGCAAACAGTCATTGACCAATAGAGATACGACCATCCTCGGAAAACCGGACAATTCATGTGTTAATACAGAGGACAATTTATTTGCTCGCAACACATTTGTTGACTCCTGTATTTCTTTGCATATAATAAAATAATATTTATTTGTACTGTCAGACAGTAAGGGTAGCTTAAAATCACCTTTTTGGGCCCCATTGCCGCATTGTTGCCGAAATGAAAATTACTTACATTTAATATGCCGGGTCGTTTAATTTCGTTACGCTTTGCACGAAACCCAAAATCTGACTTTTCAAGGCGCCCTCCATATAATTCCATAAACATTAAAGGAGGTAAACATGCTCTCCACTATTATCGTGGTATCTGCAATTATCGTTATCATTATTACATGTCTTGCTTTATTTATGACGAAAAAAAGGCATGCGACAGTTCAACATCGTACAGATAACAGAAAAACATCCTCATACGACAATACAAAAGATATTAAAAAGACACCGACAGTCAGCGCTAATGATTCACCTGACGAGGTGCCGGCTGAGTTCATTGCCCCTGACATCAAAATCCAGGATCTTGCGAGTCTGGATATGCCGTCACCCACAAGACCACACAACAAAACTGACTCTATTATTATTGATATGTTACGCAATACTGCTGAAATACCGAGCGCCATACTGGAGATATCCCAGGCGGTCAACAATTCAGAAACACATATTAAAAAATTGGCGGAACTCATATCTACCGATCCAGTGCTTTCCACAAAAATATTAAGGCTGGCCAACTCCCCTGCCATATCTGCGGGAAAAGTCACTTCCATAAATACCGCCATAATGCTTTTGGGACTGAATCAGGTTTCAATAATCGTGAACCAGATGCTGACATCCAGCACAATCAAATCCGCTTTTAAAATTCCAAAGGAAGATTTACTGAAAATATGGAAACATTCTGCCGCAGTGGCATGCTGTACACGTGCCCTTACCATCTCCATAACCCCTGCCGATCTTGCACTTGTCGCATCCGTGCAAACCTGCGCCCTTCTGCATGATATAGGCAAATTTTATCTATGTGGTATAAATCCAACCGGCATGGCTGCGACCAACAATGATGACCTGACATGCATATTCTCGGAAATGGACATATACGGAACTGATCACAGCCATATCGGTTACATGCTCGCCGATTTCTGGGAATTGCCTGAGGTTATCAGCCTGTCAATAGGATTTCACCACCATATAAGTTTCAACAATTTCAAAGAGGTTCCGTCTGTTGCAAAACGCATCTCGGCCATTGTAGCCCTTGGTGATTATATGGCGAACATAACAGGTCACGGCACATCAAATACAACATGTAACATCCCTGTACAACAGGCGCTGACCGAGGCAGGCATCACAAAAACCTTTGCCTCTTTTTTCAACAAAAAACTGATACAGGAGATACAATACACGGAAATGCTTATATCAGAAGTTGAAGATGACAAATAAACCACATTACTGTACGCTCCACCTTCACATCAGACATCCAAAAGCCATGACCAATATTCGGACAACAAAAAAGGCATGTCAACTTTAATGACATGCCTTTAATTTACAACAGGGTTTTTACACACTGCCTTGTCTGCCAAATCCGGGGAAAAGCAGGGCAGTATCATCACCTTTTCAAACCCTAACGAGGACGCCTGCGACGCGCCTTGCGACGTCTGCGTTCCGCTTCCTGGGCCTTGCGCCGTTTTTTTACACTTGGTTTTTCATAAAACCGGCGATTCTTGAGCTCTCTCTGAAGTCCGTCAAGCTGCATCTTCTTTTTGAGAACACGCAGGGCCTTTTCAAGGTTGTCCTGAACTTCCACAACTATCGCCAAGGGAATCCCCCCTTCCTTTTTTGGATTTAGGTGTTCTTTATTACAGTACATGGCCCATCATGTCAATGAAAAATTCCCGTTTAACAAAAACAGGAAAAAAGAATATGCAGGCAACGCTTGCCATACCCGAATTCAGACACGCCATCCCGGCCCCGAAACAAACACTCTCAAAACTGTTTCAGCACTGTTATTGAAAGGCAACAGATGCGGTTATATACTGCATTGAAAATATGAAAAACCCTGTCACAAGGAGACAAAAAACAACAGATGCCGGACAGAAAGAGAACATTCAACTACACCTTTGAACTGCTTCCAGCAAGGGCGTCAAAGGGCCGCGCCCTTGATGAACTGATACGATTTGCAGAACAGGCTGCATCGGACGGCATACTCCATGCCCTCTCCATAACTGACAACGCTGGAGGGCATCCGGCCCTTTCCCCCCTGGCCCTTGGCAGGGAGATCGCTGATCTCGGGATTGAGCCGATAATTCATTTTTCATGCAAGGACAAGAACAGGAACACCCTTGAAAGCCAGCTCCTTGAACTGGACCGCGCCGGTCTGCACAAACTTATGGTAATAACCGGAGACTATCCCGGTCCCGGATTCAGGGGACGGGCAAAGCCTGTCTTTGACCTGGACTCTGTACAGGCCCTGGACCTTGTACGGGAAATGAACAGGCCCGGCAAGGAAAACTCTCAGGGCCAATCACCCTGGAAGCTGGAAACAGCATTCACGGCAGGGTGCGTGGTTTCCTCTTTCAAAAAGACCGAAGCTGAACAGGCGGGACAGTACCTTAAACTCGCCAAAAAACTGGAGGCCGGAGCATGTTTCATAGTCAGTCAAATGGGATTTGACATAAGAAAATTTCAGGAGCTGCTTATAGTTAAAAACATGCTCGCAGAAAAAATCCCGCTTTACGCCACTGTGTTTGTGCCTGACATAAGACTGGCCAGGCTCATACGCAAGGGAGCCATTCCGGGTTGCACAATACCGGCGCGCATTCTCATGAAGATGGAAAAGGAGGCATGTGAAACGCGGGCCATGGCAATGAAAAAAGGCATTGAACGGGCAGCCAGACTTGTGGCCCTCCTGCGCGGCATCGGTTTTGACGGGGTGCATCTCAGCGGTTATCAGCTTGATTATCAGCATGTCAGGAGCATAATAAAACAGGCAGATGAATATGCTGCACAATGGAGAACGCATATAAGGGATTTTATCTTTCCGGAAGAGTGGAACTGGATGCTTTTTGAACAGGATAAGGAGACGGGTCTGAACATAAGAGACGATGGGAAAGGGATTCTTCAGATATTGCGTTCACTGCCAGGCAAATATCATTCTCCTCTTAAAGGCGTTATATTTTCAGCAAACAGTATCATGCACAACATGTTTTTTGAAAGGGACAAGGGGGCATACGGCATATGCAGAAGATTTTCTGAAAAACTTGAACGCTCATCCACATTGCAACCATTTACCAGTTTTGAGCATTTTATAAAAGGCATCCTTTACGACTGTCGTCATTGCGGGGACTGTTATCTTGATGATAACGCATTCCTTTGTCCCCATTCCCAGTGCGCGAAATTCCTTGTAAACGGACCCTGCGGCGGCAGTAACAACGGCTGGTGCGAGGTGTGGCCAGGCAAAAAACGGTGTATTTATGTCAGAATCTATGAAAGGGTCAAGGAGACAGCCGTAATCAAAACCCTTTCCGGCCCTATACTGCCCCCAAGGGACTGGAATCTTGACTCAACATCCTCTTGGCTGAACTTCTATCTGGGAAAAGACCACTCCGCCGCAAAAGGGGATTGAGCCATCTCCAAATCACATGGCCCGCAATGACGACCGACATACAGATTTATTATAAAAAAGTGTTGACACATGAAAAAATAGGAGTATGTCTTATTTTTTATTTCCCTGACAATACGCACCCGTTGCCTCATGTCAGCAAAAAAGAATTAAGGTGATTTAACATATGGAATTTCAAAAGATATATCCTTCCAACCGGACAGCCCACATTGCCTATGCCATAAGGGACATACTCGTTGTGGCCGATGAAAGAAAGGCCGACGGAGGGGACCTTATCTCCCTTAATATCGGAGACCCTGTCCTTTATGGTTTTGAGACTCCGCCTCACCTGAAAGAGGCGGCCCACAAGGCAATGCTTGACAACATGACCAGTTATTCGGCATCGGAAGGAGTCGCAGCCGCAAGACAGGCGATAACAGACGAGGCAAAAAGCAAGGGCATTGACCCATACCATGTTCTTATTACCACAGGCGCAAGCGAGGCCATTGACTTTGCCCTCTCCGCCCTTGTAAACCGGGGAGAAAACGTACTGGTTCCATCCCCTGGCTATCCCCTTTACAATGCCCTGCTCAGTCGTCTCATAGGCGAGGCCAGGCCATATCTGCTTGACGAGGACAACAACTGGCAGCCTGACATCAAGCACATGGAAAATCAGATAGACGAAAAGACAAAGGCCATTGTCATCATCAATCCCAACAACCCCACCGGATCGGTTTACAGCAGGGAGATACTGCAACAGGTTGTTGACCTGGCAAAAAGACACAATCTCCTTATCATGAGTGACGAGATATATGACAAGCTCATACTCAATGGCCGTGAACACATAAGTATTGCGTCACTGGACAGGGAAGCGCCCATAATAACCTTTAACGGTCTGTCAAAGAGCTATCTCTCACCAGGGGTCAGGATAGGCTGGTCAATTGTAAGCGGACGTCCAGACCTGGTGGAAGACTACACTGAGGCCATGATGAAACTTGCCAGGGCCAGGCTCTGCGCGTCCCATCCCATGCAGTTTGCCATACCCGCGGCGCTCCGGGGCGACCACACACACCTTGATATAGCCAGGGAAAAATTGAGAAGGCGCAGAGACCTGACAGTGGAGAGGATGAACTCAATAAAAGGGTTATCATGCCAGGAGCCGGCAGGCGCCTTTTACGCGTTTCCAAGGATAGAAATTGATATTGACGACATGGATTTTGTCAAGGCCCTTATCAGGGAGACAGGCGTGGTGGTTGTGCACGGAAGCGGTTTCGGGGCATTGCCCGCGACGCCACACTTCAGACTGGTATTTCTGCCTGAGGAGGATGTGCTGAACCGCGCATACGACAGGATAGAAAAATTTATGCTCGCCCATTTCTAAATCATAAACGGAAGAGCTCAAAACGCCTGCCATAAGGGATTGCGGATTTTCAATAAGTTAACCGCAACCCGACAAGAAATGTCCTGCCTGCCGCGGTATAGTCATATTTGAAGGTTCTTGCAGGCGCCGGATAGGCGTAATCCTCGTCTGTCATGTTAAAAATGGAAAAGTCCATGGAGACATATCTGTTCAGTCTGGCCTCAAGGGCAGTATTAAGAAGCATGTAACCGTCCAGATCAGACCTTGAATCATTGCCCTCCCTTGGACTTCTGTCCTGTGCATAAAAGTTTATGTTCCAGTGGAAAAACCTGCCGATATCCCAGTCAAAGGCCAGGGAACCCTTGTTGGAGGGTACTGAAACAGCGGAATAGGTGCTGGACGCGTCAACATCTGCCCATGAATATTCAGCCTTCAACTTCATGCCGTTTCCAAAATTTATCCTGACCGCCAATTCTACCCCATTCACAGTAACATCGTTTATATTCTGAAAAACCCTTGGCATACTGTTATTCAGGTCTATCATATCCTCGAGTTCGTTTCTGAACAGGGTCGCTTCCACAAACAGATGCTCATTGACCGTACCCCTGAACCCCAGTTCAAATGTATTGATATATTCCGGCTCAAGATCCGGATTACCCTGTGTAACAATGTTGTTCTTAATGAACTGGCTGCCGAAATCAGGCGCCCTGAATGCCCTGCCGTACAGGGCCCTTACCTGATATGAATCAGAAAACCTGTATAACAGACCGACTCTCGGATTAAAAGTGGAGCCAAAATCCGTATAATAATCATAACGTCCGCTAACCGTTCCTGAGAACCGTTCCGTTATGTTCCAGGTATCCTGAAAGTAGAAACCGTAGCTGTTTCTGCTGGCCTTCCCTATCCAGTTCAACCTGTCTGATATATCTTCCAGGTCCGAAAGATGAACAGGCACTATAGCAGCTATGTTTGCATAGGTTTCAGGATTCCTGAGTTCCTGATAAAGATAACTTATACCGAAATTAAATGTATGGCCGCCAATACCTTGCCATATGGCATGAAATTCAGCCCCATACTTATTGTTATCACCTTTTATTCTGCTTTTGTAATCACTCCGTATCCATGGATACAATGGAAAACCCGGGGGTATTGAATCTGCAGGAATAAGCTCGTAGAGGCCATCAAAGGAAATATGGTCAACATATCCCCTGAAATCAATCCGCAAGTCATCATAAGGGGTAAGTGAATAGGTGCTATCCAGAAATATGTCTGTACTTTCTATATTGGAACCGTCATTGAGCACGTTCCCTATGCCGAACCAGCCTCCGCCCCTTCTGTAATTGTAACGTCCGTTAAGCTGAAACTCCCTGTTCTCCAGCCTGAAATAGAGGTCATAATACTCCTCCATATTATCAGCGTATCCACTTCGACCGAACAGGTCCTGTTCAACAGGAAGCTCCGGGCCATCTCCATTGGATGCGTGCAGATTGATTGACGCCTGCCAGTCTTCTCCAAACCCCTTTCCAGCAAGGATATTATAACTGTTGCCAGCATGGCCATTATCATCGAACTCCGCCCTGAATCTGCCCTGAACGCCATCTATCTCGTCACCCTTCAGGGTAATGATATTTATCAGTCCAAGGAAGGCATTGGCCCCGTAAAGACTTGACACAGGACCGTGAACCACCTCTATCCTTTTTATATTCTCAACAGGCAGACGATCTATCATTATGCCAATTCCACCATCTATGGTGGAGTTTATAATATGACTGTCTATCATGAAAAGTATCTGGGAGGAGTATTCGCTTCCGGCTCCACGCATAAAGACCTTGTTGGCCCCGCCCTTGTTCCCGGCGACTGTTATGCCGGGCACCTGCATAAGGGCATCGTAAATGGTTCTGGCCCCAAGGGCGCGAAGCTCCTCACCATTTATCACATAGGTTGTGGCAATAGTATCAGAAAGCTTTTCAGACTGTCTGGCGGCAGTAATGACCTCTATCTGCATGAGTTCCTCAAGGGTCATGTCAAAGACTTCCCTGTTCATGTCGGTCATGGCCGCATCTGAACAGGTAGTGAAAAAGTAAAAAAGCAATATGATACAGGGGAACAGAAATCTGGACAAATCAGACCCTCTTGTTGATCGGAATGAAAAAAACTCTGGATATTGCCACGGACGCTTGCACATAACCAAATACTTGCAAAAAAAAGCCTTAAAGTCAATATTAAAAACCTGTTCCGGTGATTATTACAATAACGCAAGAGAATATTGGCAATCGAACATGATAACTGACATGGAAGCGCCCTGCATGTTCAGACACCGTTCAGATATCTGTCACAAAAGGTTCTCCAGGGCATGTGAAAGTCTGCCAAATCTGAATCTGTAACCGGAACTTTCCATTACCTTGGGAATGACACGCTGGGACGCGAGCAATACGTCTGCGAATTCACCAATCGCCATACGCAGAACAAAGGCAGGGGCAGGAATGAGACAGGGCCTGCGCAGACCCCCTGCAAGCCCCCTGGCAAACTCCATATTTGTTACAGGCTCAGGAGAAACGCCATTTACAGGCCCGCTTATTTTCATATCTTTTGCCGCGTGAAGCATTAGGCCTGCGAGGTCTTCAATATGTATCCAGGGCATGTACTGTCTGCCGCTTCCAAGCCTGCCTCCAAGACCCATCCTGAAAAGAGGCACCATTTGCGCCAGAGCGCCGCCGTTACGTCCGAGAACAACTCCGATGCGAACAATGACCACACGAACCCCGTGTTTGCAGGCTTTCAACGCCTCCCTCTCCCAGTCCACGCAGAGGCGGGCAAGGAAATCGTCTCCTGCCCCGGCATCCTCGGTCAGAATCTCGTCTCCTCTTGACCCGTAATATCCAACAGCCGAAGCGCACACAAGCAGAGAGGGTTTTCTGTCAGCGCAGGCAATGGCGCTCACAATACTTTTTGTGCCTTGCACCCGGCTTTCGTAAATACGCCTCTTTTTATCCCTGTTCCAGCGACCATTGAAAAGGGATTCTCCTGCCAGATGGAAAACAGTATCCACGCCATCCAGAAATCCCGCCGTATCGCCTTCCACGCTCCACTCCCTGACATCCCTGCCGGGAAACAGTGTCAGCAGCCGCTCCATGCTGCGGCCGGCAACAACAGCGTCCGGCAATCTTTGGGCAAGATGCCTGCCCACAAACCCTGTCGCGCCTGTTATAAGTGCCTTCATACTTTAACATCTCCATGTTCACGGTTAATATACAGATTTGTCCAACATGAACTTATGCGTTCCGCTATCCTGGCAGGCAATCCTGGACAGATCATATATTTTTTAACGGCCGGAAAACGCCAGGACTTAAAAAATCCTTGACAAGCGATGCCTGCCGGATTACATGGCAGGTCTCAAAAAAATATTACATAGGGGATAAGGTGCCGGATTCATCAGACTGTCCCTGCTGGAATATGCCTGAGAGTGAGGCTTGTAACAAACTTAAAACTTTAATAGTCTTTGAAACATCCATTCTTAAGCGAATCCTGACATCCAAACATATTTAATATAAATCTGTTAATCAAGAGGCCTGTACCGGCAGGCAACATAACCAAAGGGTTGAGCGTGCCGGGCCGCTTTTGTTTTTATCTGTTTTTCAGGACCATGTTTCCTGAATTTATCAGTATTATCCGCCTGGAACAGGCATAAAACAGATCATGCACGTTCCGGGGCCATGTATGTTACAGCGATTAGGGCGTAACAAGTTTTGTTTTATTGAGGTGCCAAAACAATGAAAAAAGATCAGAAGCATGTGCGCAACATAGGAATAAGCGCACACATTGACGCCGGGAAGACCACTCTTACCGAGCGCATCCTGTTTTACACAAACCGTATTCACGCCATACACGACGTAAAGGGCAAGGATGGCGTGGGAGCAACAATGGATTTCATGGAACTTGAAAAGGAAAGGGGCATAACCATCGCCTCGGCAGCCACCTACACCGAGTGGGACAACCATGAGATCAACATCATTGACACGCCTGGCCACGTTGATTTCACCATTGAGGTTGAAAGGGCCCTCAGGGTGCTTGACGGCGGAGTGCTTGTGCTCTGTTCCGTTGGCGGCGTCCAGTCCCAGTCCATTACCGTTGACAGGCAGATGAACCGTTACAAGGTGCCCTGCATCGCCTTTGTGAACAAATGCGACAGAAGCGGCGCCAATCCCATGAAGGTGGTGGAGCAGCTCAGGGAAAAGCTCAAACACAATGCCGTGCCCATGCAGGTGCCAATCGGCCTTGAGAACAACTTTGAAGGCGTTATTGATCTTGTATCCATGAAGGCCGTCTATTTTGAAGGCAACCAGGGTGAACAGCTCCGCGTTGAAGAGATTCCCGCAGATTACCTTGACGAGGCCAATGCCAGACGTGAAGAGCTGATTGACGCGGCCTCCATGTTTTCAGAAGAGCTGATGGAAGCCGCCCTTGAGGAAAATGTCTCTGAGGATGTGCTTGTAAAGGCGATAAGGACAGCCACGCTTGAAAGGGGTATTACCCCTGTGTTCGTTGGCTCCGCCTACAAGAACAAGGGGGTTCAGCCCCTGCTTGACGCAGTTGTGAGGTATCTGCCTGAGCCCGGGGAAGTCGAGAACAGGGCGCTTGACATGGAAAACGATGAGTCTGAAGTGCTCCTCTCCTCTGACCCGGAAGCTCCTCTTGTGGCCCTTGCCTTCAAACTTGAAGAAGGCAGATACGGCCAGCTCACCTATATCAGGGTGTATCAGGGAACCCTCTCCAAGGGGGACACCATTGTAAACAGCAGGACAGGCCGCAAGGTAAAGGTGGGCAGGGTCGTAAGAATGCACGCCTCTGAAATGGAAGATATAGAATCCATCCCGGCAGGTTATATCGGGGCGCTTTTCGGCATTGACTGCGCATCAGGCGACACATTCACATCCCCTGGCATCACATACAGCATGACCTCCATGCACGTGCCGGAACCTGTTATCTCCCTTGCCATTGTGCCTGAAGACAACAAGGCGCAACAGAACATGTCAAAGGCCCTCCAGCGTTTCACCAAGGAAGACCCCACATTCAGGGTTCATGTTGACCATGAGACCGGCGACACTGTCATCTCCGGCATGGGCGAGCTTCATCTTGAGGTATATATCGAACGCATGCGCCGTGAATACAACGCAGCGGTAACAACAGGCGCGCCCCAGGTGGCATACAGGGAGACCATCACGTCAAAGGCTGAATTCAACTACACCCACAAGAAACAGACAGGCGGCGCGGGCCAGTTCGGACGGGTTGCAGGCTACATGGAGCCATGCGACGAGGAATTTGAATTTGTCAACAAGATCGTCGGCGGCGCCATACCAACCGAATTCATAAGCTCCTGCGAAAAGGGCTTCAAAAGCGGCATGGAAAAAGGGACCCTCATCGGCTTCCCTGTAACAGGGGTAAGGGTTGTGATTGACGACGGCGCGGCACACTCGGTTGACTCTTCTGACAACGCATTCCAGGCCGCGGCAAGGGGGGCCTTTCGTGAAGGCTTTTCAAAGGCCAGGCCCGCCATCCTTGAACCTATCATGAAGGTAAGCGTTGAAACCCCTTCAGAGTTCCAGGGTGCTGTAATGGGTTCCCTGAACCAGCGGCGCGGCATGATCCTCGGCACCCAGGACGAGGGCGACATGTGCGTTGTTGAGGCGGAAGTGCCTCTTTCCGAGATGTTCGGCTATTCCACTGACCTCCGTTCAGGCACACAGGGCAAGGCGCAGTTCACCATGGAATTCGCCAACTACAAGCAGGTGCCCAAATCCATATCGGAAGAGCTTGTAAAAAAGGCAAGAGAAGAGAAAAAGGCCGCATAACGCAATGTGTTCCTTTATGAAATCATATGTTGCCAGTAAAAGAGAGGGCCGGGACGCGTCACGCCCCGGCCGCGAAAATCATCTATTTGCGAGAAAGGTCCATTGTCATGCTTAAAAATGATCTTATTCAGAGAAACCCCCTTAGACTCCTCGGAAGCGACAGCAACAAGTCACTTGGAGAGGGGGAGTTCGGGGCAGTGCTTGCCAAGGCAGGGATAGGCAAGACCTCTGTTCTTGTCCAGATTGCCCTTGACAATCTCCTGACCGGTAAAAACGTGCTTCATGTGAGCCTTGACCAGCCTGTGAGAAAGGTCTGCCTCTGGTATGAAGAGATATTCAACAACATAGCCCGACAGTACAAACTCACAAACACAACAAGGCTGTGGGAGGAGATACTTCCCCACCGTTTTATAATGACCTTCAACAACCAGGCCTTCAAGGTCTCCCAGTTTGAGGAACGGGTAAACGACCTGGTGGAACAGGGCATATTTTTCCCCCAGCTCATCCTGTTTGACGGTCTGCCCTTTAACGAAGGGGCAAGGGAGATAATAACAGAACTCAAGATGGTGGCGCGTGACCTCAAGTGTCCCGCGTGGATAACCGTAAGGCTGGAGGCCGAGGAGAACATAACGCCTGGAGTTATCCCTGAAAGCGTTGAAGATGCCGCTGACCTCTTTTCAACCATGATAGGCCTCAAGACCGTTGGAAAGGAGATAGATGTCTATCTCTTCAAGGGCGGAGACCCGGAAAAGGCGTCTTCCCTTGCCGTGGACCCCTCAACCCTGCTTATAAAAAACCGTGACTGAGAATGGCAGACCACTTCTCCATGTGGAAGAACTCCATATTGGAATCAATGCGCCTCACACAGGCCCTGTATATCCGGTACGGGGCCTTTCCTTTTCCGTATCATCCGGTGAAATTGTAGCGCTGGTCGGAGAATCAGGCTGCGGGAAAAGCGTTACTGCCCTGGGAATAATGCGGCTGCTCAAGCCAGGACTTTTCAGCCTGGCGGGCGGAAAAATCCTTTTCAGGGGCAGGGATATTGCCACCATGTCTGACAAAGACATGAGAAAACTCCGGGGCAGGGAGATGGCAATGATTTTCCAGGAACCCATGACGGCCCTTAACCCTGTCTTTACCATTGAAGACCAGATCTCCGAGGCAGTAACAGCCCACATGAAACCTGACAGGACAGAACTTCGCAAAAGGGTGCGCGACCTCCTTGCCATGGTGGGCATGCCTGATGTGGAACAGGTGGCTGCGTCATGGCCGCACCAGCTTTCAGGTGGGCTGAGGCAGAGGGCAATGATAGCCATGGCCATGGCCTGCGATCCTGACCTGATAATAGCGGATGAACCCACAACGGCCCTTGACGTGAGCATACAGGCGCAGATACTGGACCTGCTAAGGGAGATGCAGGAAAAAAGGGGGCTTGGCATGCTTCTCATCACGCACAACCTTGGTGTGGTGGCCAGGACGGCAGACAGGGTGCTTGTGATGTACGCGGGCCGGATAGTGGAAGAGGCTCCGGTAAAAGAGCTTTTCGCCAACCCCATGCACCCTTACACCAGGGGCCTTATGAACGCGGTTCCCCATGGGGCCAAAAAGGAGAGAAAACGGCTGAAGGCCATACCGGGCACAGTCCCTCCCCTTTCCGCCATTCCTGAAGGATGCGCCTTCAGAAACCGGTGCGGCCTCGCAGAAGAGAAGTGCGGTCTTGAGATTCCGGAACCTGTTTCCATTGGCGTCAACAGACGGGTGGCATGCGTAAAGGCTCCACAGGGGCAGGGGGGTGGCGACCGCTTTTTTACCCTGCCTTGCTGATCACCTCCTTCACCTCTTCACCACTGATAACCTCCTTTTTCTCAAGATATTCCGCAAGGGCATCCAGGCTCCCGCGCCTTTCATTAATTATAGTGGTTGCCCGCTCATGCTGTTCCTCAACTATTTCCCTGACCTCCTCATCAATCATTCTGGCAGTCTCCTCGCTGAAATTGCGTTCATCCTGCCCCTGGACGCCAAGGAACTGCAAATCCTGATGTTTGCCATAGGTAAGCGGGCCGAGCCTCTTACTCATTCCCAGCCTGGTCACCATTGAACGGGCAATCTCCGAGGCCCTCTCAAGGTCATTGGATGCCCCGCTTGATATATCGCCAAAAACAATCTCCTCGGCCGCCCTGCCTCCAAGCAGTATGGCGATCTGGTCCCTGAGTTCTGATTCTGTGGAAAGAAATTTCTCATCAACCGGGAGCTGAAGTGTGTAGCCAAGGGCTGCCGCCCCCCTGGGAATAATGGAGACCTTGTGCACAGGTTCCCCGGTGGGAACTGTCTCTGCCACAAGGGCGTGGCCCGACTCATGGAAGGCCACTCTCTTCTTCTCGGCAGGATTCAATGCCCTGTGTTTCTTTTCAGGTCCGGCAATTATCCTGTCAATGGCCGCTTCAAAATCCCTCATGCATACCCTGTCGCTTTTTCTTCTCAGGGCCTGAATTGCCGCCTCGTTGCATATATTTTCAAGGTCAGCCCCGACAAATCCCGGGGTCCTGTGGGCAATTACCTCCAGGTCAATGTCATCGGCAAGGGCGAGTTTTGAAGAGTGCAGCCTGAGAATCGCCTCACGATCCTTCAGGTCAGGTTTGTCCACAAGCACCTGCCTGTCAAAACGTCCGGCGCGCATCAAAGCCTTGTCAAGTATCTCAGGACGGTTTGTGGCCGCCATGACCACAACGCCTGTTGAAGGGTCAAAGCCGTCCATCTCTGTAAGAATCTGGTTAAGGGTCTGTTCCCGCTCATCGTGTCCACCCATTACCGCCCCCATGCCCCTGGAACGGCCTATGGCGTCAAGCTCATCTATGAAAATGATGCAGGGGGCCTTCTTGCGCGCCTGTTCAAAAAGCTCCCGCACCCTCGCGGCCCCTACCCCGCCAAACATCTCGATAAACTCAGAGCCGCTTATGGGGAAAAAAGGCACACCAGATTCCCCTGCCACGGCCCTGGCAAGGAGGGTTTTGCCAGTGCCCGGGGGCCCGACCATAAGTATTCCCTTGGGCATTCTTCCCCCCAGTTTCTGTATCTCCTCAGGGGCCTTGAGAAAATCAACACACTCCTTAAGTTCCTGTTTGGCCTCTTCAGCGCCTGCCACATCATCAAAGGTCACCTTTGGAAGGGTGTCAGGATGAATATGAATCTTGTTGCCTATATTGAGCATTCCCTGGCCAAAGGACCCCATTCGCCTGGCAAGCCAGCCCCATAACAGAAAAATCAGCCCAAAGGGCAACACCCAGTTGAAGATGAAATTCCCAAGCCACTCGCTGTTTTGACGCACACTATATCTTACGCCGTTCCTTTCCAGTATCATGGCAAGGTCATTGTTCCATTTCAGGGGCACGGTTATGAAACGACGCGGCTGCCCTGTAGCCTCATCCGTGGCCCGCAGGGTCCCTGTTATCACCTTGTCTGTAATCACAGCCTCTGCCACTTCATGTTTCCGGACATGGGACAGGAACTCGCTGTATGGTATCTCTTCCTGCCTGACCTGTTGATAATCCTGGTATAACTGGAAAGATATCAGGACAAAGAGCAGATACAGCCAGAAATTGAATCCGGGATTCTGCCAGAATTTCTCCTTTGAACTCCTGTTTATCTCAATATCAGGTTTGTTACTGTCTGTGGTAAATGTAAAATCATGTTTCTTCATAAAAAAATCTCCAACCATTGCATGTGTGAAATTTCAGGCCCGCAATCAGATAAAAGGGGCGGTTACAAATCATCTCCGCTCATCTCCGCGAATACCATCCGCAGAAAATGACAACAGGCCGGCCGGTCATTGAGAAGCCATGTTCATACGGAGTCAACACGCTGTTTTTCTATTCAAATCTTATCACATAAAAAAGACCTACTCCGCTCCTGTCAGCTCCGCTTTTTATTTCCAGTCTCAAATCCTTCCATAGCCTGTATCTTGCGACCAGTTGCGTGCCATCCTCCCCTGTTCCGGTTTCAACTCCAAGGACAAGACTGTCTGTTATCTCCTTTCCGGCATAGACCCTTGTGTCCTCGCCATCACTGCCAGAGCTTCTCACAGTCACCTCATCAACCCCGACCCGCCTGCCAAGCACCCCTGCCACAGCGTCCGCTCCGGCAATGGCGGCAGCCCTTGACGACGCCTCCGCAAAGTCAGGGTCATTTTTTGTCTTTCCTGTAAGCAGCATGGTTATGGCATCCTGCGAAGTGATGCCCTGTTCAGTGGAATAGCCTGTAAAGGAAAGCGACCTGAGACTGCCTGACACAAGTATGCCCACTGTGAGCCCCCTTATATCCCTTGTGGCAAGGAAATTTACAACAGGATTGTCCAGGACTCCACCGGCATAGGAAATCGAGCCTTTTTCTATATTCAGATCCCTGCCAAGGGCCCGGAACATCCCGTCAACAATCCGAAGGTCGCCTGACGCCAATGGCGGCGCCCCGGGTTCCATGTCAAGGGTAAGTTCCCCCTTCACATGACAGTCAAGACCAAAACCCCTGAAACGTACCCTGTCAGGCAGTCTTACCGTAAGATGTGAAGAGAGCCGGAGGGCAGCCTGGCCAGGCTCATCCTCATCCCCTTCCACTACGACAATATCACGGTTTCTTTTTCTGACGCCTTCAGGAATGGTTGAAGGCCGGATATCAGCTTCAGGCACAGTTACTTTCCCATTCAGCCTTGCGGTGCCATTGGCTGACGAAAAATGGAGCTCAGGCGAGACAACCGCCATGATATCAGGCACATTCAATACTCTGAAATCTTTTCCGCCAAGCCTGACATCCATTGGCCATCCCCTTTGGGCGTCAGGATAAAACGAGCCGTCAAGCACCAGCGTGCCGTTACCGGAAGAAAACTTCCCTGAAACGGCCAGTGGCCCCCGCCCCTCTCCACTCACCCTGAGTTCCGCGCTGTCAACAACCAGTCCGGCCAGGGGCAATGCCAGATCCTCTGCCGACACGGAAGCCTCTCCTGTGAAAAGGGGCTTGTAAAGGGTGCCGCCAAGACCTATGTGCATTTTGGCCCTGCCGTCTGACATCTCAAGGTCAGGCGCAAGGGCGGCAACAATATCCCTGAATGCGTAATCAACATCAAGACCGCCGCTTACAGGGGCCTTTTCAAGGCTGTTCAGTTCATCAAGCCCCGGCAGGGAAAAGGCGCCATGCACAGTATCATCCCCTGAAACCATATCAAGGGAAATGCCTGCCTTCCCCTTTTCAATGTCTGCATTAACAACCGCCCTGTCAAGGGGTATCTCAACCTCGCCTGACCCTGTCATGAAAACCAGCCTGCCCTCATCAACCCTCAACAGGCCATCAAGGCCCATAACATCTTTCCCATCAAAGAAGACCCTGCCGTCGGCATTGACAACCCCTTCAAGCTCAAGTGGCTCCACGGAAAGGAAACGTGCGACAAGTGGTTTGAGAGGCAGGTTTGCGAGAACGGCTCCAGCGGTTCCCCTGCCCTCTGCCCTCCAGTCAGCGGAAAGGCAGAGTGAGGCTGCATGGCTGTTTGCAAGGCAGAGGTCGTGGAATCGCACTGATTCCCGAGAAAAGAGAAGGGATGTTTCAGAGACGAGCTTCCAGGCGTCAAACACAGGGGAATCAAGGGAAAGGGACAGGGCCCTTCCCTCCCATGCCCTGTCTCGCCACCCATATCCCCCTGAAAACCTTGCGGCAATGTTGCCCTCCTGCCCGGCGTCCACGGAAAAATCCAGCAGATGGTCTTCCATGGTGCCGGAAAGCGTCAGGCTCACTGATTCCATGACATGACCCTGAGCGACAACATCCCTTGCGGCAATGGCAATATCGCTCTGCCCGCCAGGCTCAAAGGCAAGGGCAAAATCAGCGGAAAGCCACCTGAGCCTGTAATCCTCACATGCGGCATGCCGCACATCCACCCTTCCGGCCACATGGGGATGATTCCGTGCGCCCCTGATTCTGCCAGAGCCCTTTACCATGCCCGCGGTTTCAGGAAGCAGCCATGCCAAATCGTTTATGTCAACCATCCATTCAAGGTCAAGCCCCTCTCCAAGGATACCCGCGACCTTGACAAGGTTTTTCCCATGCCCCCTGACAAGCAGGTTATCCACAACAAACCTGTCATCATGCATGGAAAGGCCGCCTGACGCCGACACATCCCTGCCCTGAAGCACGGTTTCAACATCAAAAACAAAATGCCGCATGTTGCCTGAAAGCCCGAACCGCCCCCTGTCAGACACAAACTTTTCAGGACCCTCAAAGGGCCAGGCGACCCTGTCCCATGTTCCGTTGACGCCAAAGGAGAGCCCTTCCGGCTCAATGCGGCCTTCCACGCTGGCAGCGACCTTCCCGGTGGATGCCACTGCGATATGAAGCAGGTCAAGATTGCCATTGACAGAGCCCTTCAACCTCATCTCCGGCAACGCATCTGATGAAAGGAAGACCTCGCCTGAAACAGCCAAGGGATACCTGCCCTCAGGCTTGAGCCGCCCCCTGAATCCTGCCTTAACCCCTGGCATGCGGATATCAAGACCGGATACGCAAAGCCCTGCCCTGTCAAATACCGCGCTGCCGGAAACCGCCTCTATTGCAACAGGCCCGGAACCACCCTGCCGGAAAACAATCCCTTTCAGGTCAAGTCTGTCAAGATGAATAATAAACGGCAATCTGACCACAGGAAGCTCAACAGCCCTGGAACCTGTTGAAGATTTCCCCTCTGAGGCAGGCAGGTTCAGCATCACGCCATCCGCGCCAAGCCTGTTTATCTGGAGCAGGGAAGAAGAAAAAAACGCTTCCGGAGACCAGTCAAGGTAAAAATCCCGCATGGCAACCGAAAAGGCGTCACAGCGACATGACACATCCCCCATGTGAAGGGAGCCCCACAGACCGCCTTCAATGCTTCCTGCCTTCAGTTCACACGGGACAAGGGAACCACCTATGTCAACAAGCCGCCTTAACCCGGCGGAAGTGCCTGAAAGCACAAAAACAGCGGCAAGGACAAGTGCCAGCAGGGAGGCACAGAACAGGGCCGTTACCTTCAGGGTCCTTTTTAACAATCTCATCCCTTTTTCTGTATGACCATTATGGAAGGAGAAGGCCTGCCGCCGTTCATGTTTGAAACATGCATCACCCTGAACCGCCTGTCATCAACAGAGGCCCCGAAGTCAAGGAGCGCATCGAGCTCCGCCCTGCCTCCCTCATGTCCTGTATAGATAACCACTGTAATAAGACCGTTTGCCCTCAACATCTCCATTGCGGCCCCCAGTCCCGCCTTTACCTCCTCAGGTTCTGTCGTCACAGAACGGTCGCCTCCCGGCAGATAACCGAGGTTGAACATGAATGCAGAGACAGGCCCCCTGACCTCTTCCGCGAGTTCAGCGTGACTCCTCCTCGCGAGACTATACCGTTCCGGCGTAATCCCTGCCCTGTCAAGCAGCGCCCTGGTTGCAGAAATGGCCTCAGCCTGTATGTCAAAACCGTACACAAACCCGTCCGGGCCTGTGGCCTTGAGCAGAAAAAGCATGTCGTTTCCGTTTCCGGCAGTACAGTCCACAGCGATGTCTCCAGGCGCCAGCACAGAACCCGCGAAAAAATGGGCCAGTTCCGTAATGTCCGATATCCTTAATTTGCGCATAACGATTTTTCCAGAAACAGCGATAACGCCTCCCGCAATAACGACCCACTTCAAACATCCTTACCATTTTATACAGCACAATACCACAACGACATCAAAAGAAACCATTTTCACACTGTCCGAGCCTGTATTTTTTCTCCATGATATGTTAAAAAACCCCTTCTGCATGATATTTCCGGAAATTTGACACCGGCTTAACAGCATATTTTACAATCAACAAGGCACAAGTTAAAAAAGAGGCTTAAATGAATCTCCATGACCGCGTCAATGACCTTCTGCCACTTGTAAGAAAACCGGGCAGGTACCTTGGAAACGAAACCAATGCCTTTCACAAGCCGTGGGAAAGGGCGCAGATAAGGGCAGCCATGATCTTCCCTGACCTGTACGAAATAGGCATGAGCCACCTGGGGCTTCACATACTCTACGACATACTGAACAGGCATGAAGACGTGCTGGCGGACAGGGCCTACCGCCCTGACACGGACATGGAGGAGCTCCTTCGCTCAAAGGGCATTCCACTTTACGGCCTTGAATCAGGCAAACCCCTTGCCGCCTTTGACCTCCTTGCCATCACCCTGCCATACGAGCTCTGCTACTCCAACATCCCTGCCATACTCGACCTGTCAGGCATTCCCCTCATGGCGTCAGACAGGCATGACCCGGCCCTTCCCCTTGTGCTTGGGGGCGGAAGCTGCGCCTGCAATCCCGAACCTGTTGCGGAACTCTTTGACGCCATTGTCCTTGGAGACGGCGAAGAAATCATCATTGAAATCACAAAGGCAATGATGACATGGAAGGGAACCGGACTGCCCAGGCAGGAACTCCTTGACACACTCGCTTCCATACCGGGGATATATGTCCCCTCTTTCTACAACCCTGTCTATGATCCCCAAGGCAGGTTTACCGGCATGGAGACCAGGCTGCCGTCAGGCGGCGCCGTACAGAGAAGAATAGTTAACGACCTGGAACAGGCGCCCTTTCCGGAAAAACCCCTTACCCCCATTGTCAACATCGTGCATGACCGCCTTGGAGTGGAGATAGCCAGGGGATGCACAAGGGGCTGCCGATTCTGCCAGGCATCTTCCATATACCGGCCTGTCCGGGAGCGGTCGCCTGAAACGGTCCTTGGGATAATTGACAGGGCACTGAAAAATTCCGGCTGGGACGAGCTCTCGCTCCTCTCCCTGAGCACCGGAGATTACGGCTGCCTGCACCAGGTGATAAAAGAGCTGATGTCACGTTATCTCTCTGACAACATATCCGTATCCCTGCCTTCCCTCCGGGTGGGCACCCTTACCGGAGAGATAATGGAAGAGGTAAAAAAGGTGCGCAAAACCGGCTTTACACTGGCCCCTGAGGCCGGAAGCGAAAGAATGCGCAAGGTCATAAACAAGAACATCACTGAAGAAGACCTTCTTGAGACGGCAAAAAACGCCTATATGAACGGCTGGAGCAACATGAAGCTCTATTTCATGACCGGCCTGCCCTTTGAAACCATGGCAGACGTGGCAGAAATACCGGAACTTGCCCGCAAGGTGCTCAGACAGGGCAGGGAGGCAAAGGGACGCCGGGAAGTGACCATAAGCATCGGAACCTTTGTGCCCAAGCCCCATACCCCCTTTCAGTGGGCTGCCCAGATTTCCGTTGAAGAGGCGTGGAAAAGGATAGAATGCGTAAAGGATGGAATTGCCAGCCGGAAGATAAAGGTAAAATGGCATGACCCGGGACAGAGTTTTCTGGAAGGGGTCTTCTCAAGGGGAGACAGGAGACTGCTTCCGGTTATAATCAGGGCATGGGAAACAGGGGCCGCTCTTGACGCCTGGAGCGACCACCTGAAACCGGAGCTCTACCATGAGGCAGCAAGGGAACTGGGCGTCAACCTTGACGCCTATCTCGCAGCCAGGGAGAAAAACATGCCCCTGCCCTGGGATCATCTCCACACGGGCATTACCAGGGATTTTCTTCTTAAAGAGCTTGAAAAGGCTGAAAGGCAGGCAGCCACAACAGATTGCCGGACGGGAAAATGTCACAGGTGCGGGGTATGCGACCTGAAGGAACTGAAACCACGCACATGCATCAGGGCCAGAACAGTAACAGGCCCGACAGGGAAGGCCTCTGACATATCACATGACGGCATGAATGAGAAACCGTTTTTTTTCAGTTTCCTGTATAGCAAAACCGGAACCGCGAGGCTTATGAGCCACCTTGAAACCATCTCTGCCTTTCATCGCGCTGCAAGGAGGGGCAGATTGCCCGTGGCCTTTTCAAGGGGTTTTCATCCCATGATGCGTTTCTCCTTTGCCAATCCCCTTCCCCTGGGGCTGGAATCCACCGGAGAACAGGGAAGCGTTACGCTTTCTTCATGGATGAAACCTGAATATTTGGCCGAGCGTCTGAACAACCGTCTCCCTGACGGGCTCTCCGTGGTCTCAATCAGTGCGTCAGGGAAAAAGCCCTCATTCAGGGAAGGCAGGGAAAAAATATTTCTTGCATCCTTTCCGGACGCTGACAATGAGGCAATAGAACAAGACATCATTGCCTTTAATGGCATGAAACACCTCATGGTCACAAAAAAGACAAAAAGAAAGGAGAAAACAGTTGATGTCAGAAAGGCGGTGTACGACCTCTCAATAGTGTCGCCTGAGACGCTGCCTGGAACAGTGCCGGAGAACGATATAATAAGGCAGTGGATTGACAACACTGCCGGTTCAGGAGAAAAAAAGATTATATTCTGCCTGTTTGACAATGAGAAGGCCTGTGGAATCAGGCCGCATGAACTGCTAAGGGCAGCACTTTCAGGCCTGAGCGAGACAGAAATAACCTGCGGCAGGATTATTGTCCATCACGGCAACACGGCATAAACTTTCGGCAGGGGCAGTCAAGTCCAGGGAAAATCTTATGTCTCAGGATTGAATTCTATAAAAGGCTGCATCCTGCCTTCATGGATATCATTCAGCAAACTGACCGGATTCTCGCTGAACTCTCCAACGCATTTTCGGGGATCATAAAACGCCTCGTTATAGGCCTTGATAAGGTTCAACTGTTCCCACCTGGTAAGGTAATACTGTATCAGGTCAGGCAGGGCGGTAAAGATGGTGGTGTCAGGCTCGGGGTCATTAAAACTTGACCGGAGAATTTTTCCGGCGGACAGGGACTGGGACTGATAAAAATTGTCCATGAATATCAGTTCACCAGGCATCTTGGTCTCAATGCCCATGGTCGTCATAAAGGCTATCATCTTCTCGAGAAAATTTTTACCCATCTTTGCCATGGTGTATGGAACATATATCTTCCTTGGACGCTTGACTTCAAGATAATTCTTGATTTTCAGTATCAGTTCGGAAAGTTCAACAGGGTCTTTGTCCACAAAGTTGTACGCCTCGCCTGAAAACTCATCCCTGTTCATGAGTGTATGATGCACAAACCAGGGCAGCTTGGAGGCATTGGAATAGGAGTGCATGACGCCGGGCCTGGTCAACAGCACAGGCATGGCCTGATTGACTATGGAAAACAGCATCCTGTGCAGTCCCTGTATCTTGTGGTCATGGGTTCCATAGACAACGGCAAGTCTTATTACCGTGTAGTCCAGACCTTCTGTCCTGGCAAGATGTTCAAGGGTCAGTTCCGCCATGAGCTTTGACTTGGCGTAATTGCTCAGGGACGGATGCAGCTCCATCCTGTCCTCTTCCGTAAGATTCTCGCCCGGCGGCAGGGTGGCGGCCGAGCTTATGTGAATATAGGGACAGTTGCAGGCAATGGCTATCTTGGCAAGGTTTATGCTGCCAAGGTAATTGATCTCATAGGCCAGCTCCGCATCGCTGTCAATTGACGCGATAGCAGAATTTATAATGAAATCAGGACGATAATAACGAAAAAACTCTATTATATCATCCGGTTCCCTCAGGCTCAGCCTCTTGCTGTTAGGGGCGAGTATCTCATATTCATCAGAACAGAACCTCTTGAAATAGTACATGAGGGTGCCGCCGATGAGTCCCGAGCCTCCAAGCACAACCCCTCTCTTCTTGTTTCCTGGCGGTCTGTTC
>CAYXYO010000074.1:0-6288 GCA_964469365.1 uncultured Desulfobacterales bacterium
TTTTTTAAAAAATCAGTGGAAAATCAGTGGAAACAACCTGGACGTGGCAGGCAGGCCACAATATTACGAATCTGCAAAACTGCTCTTGAAAATCCATGTGGACAACCTCCATGACTGCAAACCAGTGCTCCAACAATCCCTTGCGTATTCCACGGAAGGTTGTCATATATCTATATATGAAGCAGGAATTTTAGTCGTAATCCCCTCTAATCGGGGTAAGAGGCATTTCAGAAAAGATAGCCAGGGACATCCATGCGCATTTCATCCTGGAAACTGAAAAAGGCTCCGGCTCATGGACAATCGCCCCTATTCCCCCTCCATATCCATGTTTATCATTGTTATCTGTTCATTCAATGTCCAGAAATCATATATCACCCCCAGGCCAAAGAGGCCAACGGTCAGGAAATAGATGATTCCTGTAATCCACTTCCCCATGTACATGCGGTGAATGCCAAGGACCCCCAGAAAGGTAAGGAGTATCCACGCCACATTGTAATCAATGGGACCAGGCCTGAACCAGAGGGCTGCCCTCTGATCCATTGACGGTATGAGAAAGAGATCAACGATCCAGCCGATAAAAAAAAGACCGCATGTGAAGAAATATATGGTTCCCAACACAGGATAGCCGTAATAGAATCTGTGTGAACCTGTAAAGCCAAAAAGCCACAGTACATAACCAACCACCCTGCTGTGCGTTTCACTGTTATTCATGATTATGCGCCTCCTTCATTGGGAAAACATAAAAAAACATAAAAACCCACCGAATCAACAGCAGTTGCAGCCATAAAAAAACTGCCGTCCATAAGGACGGCAGTCTGTATCACAAGGTTAAGCAGTTCACGATCTACCTTTTCATCTGTTAATTTCCAAAGGTGGTCCGTTTAAGGCGTATGCCAATATATGGCTGCATGGACTCCGGCCTGAGACTGTAATGCCGTGACGCTGAACGCTGCATGTTGTCAGGATCTTTCCAGCTCCCTCCCCTGACGGAATGAATCCAGTTATCATCAACCGCAAAGGGATTTACCTGATCCGCTGCCGAATATTCCGCGTATGCGTCCGCGACCCATTCAGCCACATTGCCATACATATCATAAAGTCCCCAGCTGTTTGGCGTTTTCAGGGCAACAGGATGTGAGGTCTCCCATGAATTATCAAGGAACCACGCGTATCCCGGAAGTGAAAAAAGGTTGTCTCCAAAATACCACGCTGTATCGCTGCCCGCCCTGGCGCTGTATTCCCACTCTGCCTCAGTCGGTATTGAGTATGCGCCCTCGCACCTCATGTTCATGGCCGCGACAAATTTTTGAGCTGCGCTCCATGTCACATTTTCAACCGGACAGTTGGCGCATCCCTGATTGCCGGACGGGTTATAACCCATGACCGCCTGGAACTGCGCCTGGGTAACTTCTGTTGTCTGCATATAGAACGGGTCTGTCAGCACCACCCTGTGCGCAGGGCCTTCATCATAATCCCGTCCATATTCAGACACTGGGCTTCCCATATTGAAGCTGCCGGCAGGCATAAAGGCAAAGTGCATTCCGAGATCATTGGGACATCCGATATCCATGAACATATCAGTAACCAGCCATCCGTTGCCGCTGTTCACCCAGCGCAGAAGCCTGCCTGACCTGGTGCTGGCAAAGACCGAACTGCCATCGTTAGTAGCGAAACATGCGGGATCACCGGCAATCAGCCTGCCGCATCCCGCCTCGGTCAGATCTTCGCAACGCCATGTGGTCTGATCCTGGCAGCTCTTTGTAATCCGTACAAGGTGATCAGAGGAATCCCTGAAAACCACTGAAATTCCACCGTTACAGAGACAGGCGGAAGGATTTCCAGCGATGGAATGGTTGCACAATGCGGTAACATTGGCAAACCTGAGACCGTCAACATTATTCCACCACCATTCAAAAAGCTGACTGTCAGCGCCTCTTGCAAAGATGTGGCCTGTTCCGGTGCTGTTGTTGTAAATGATTGCCGGTCTGCCATGAATGGTGTTGCCCCCTGCAAGCAGGGTAAGGTCAAACCACTGCCATGCGCCATTCCACACCAGACCTATCAGATGACCGTTTCCGGCGCGGAATACCACATATTGCACGCCGTTTTCATCTTTTAAAGAAGCAGGATCATCAGATATACTGGTATTTCTGCCTGTTACATCATTGGTGAGGTCTGCCCAGTGCCATGCCCCGTCACTGAACCAGAAATGAATAATATGGTCATATTCAGCCCTTGCAAAAATATCACGGCCTGAGAATGCGGGATTTCCTTTTATTTTGATTCCTGAAGCAGCGCTAAGATCCACAGGCTGCCAGCAACACCCGGTATTGCCAGCCGTATCGCTGCAACCGCATGTGGGAGAAAGGTCCGCCTGGTCAGTAGGCCATGGCTCACACGACGGTGAATCAGGACACTCACAATTGCATTCCGGGGGATCGCATTCATCGGCTGCGGGGGTCAGGGTGCATGTGCACGCAGAATCAGAGTCAACGGCACACTGACGGCAGCAGGAAGAAGGACTGGTCCAGACCACAAGGTGCTGTTTTTGGGTAACAGCGGCAAGCATGCGGTACTGGTCGTCAACAGAGTACGCAGGGGTTCCGGCAACATTGTCACAGCCTGTGTCGCTTGTTACCTGATTAAGTTTCCAGCCAAGATCACTGTATTGCCTCACATAGGTCTTGGTCGAACTGTCCCATACAGGGCACTTGCCTGGACATGGCCAGCCGTAATCCACAAGATTTTTTTCAAGATCAAGTATCCTGCCAGCCTGATCGGTAAAAAAAACATGGGTGTTACAGACATCACCACTGCATGACGCAGGCACCGGATTCCCTGCCAGCGACGGACAACCCGGAGCGGGACAGGCGGCAAATACATTGCCCGAACAGAGCAGCAAGCTGGCAACAGCCAGAAACATTTTTACAAAAGTCCTCATGGAACCTTCCTCCTTGCGATGAAAGTTTGTATTGCTGTTGAAAATATTATTTCCGGGAAAATCTTGCAAATTACAGACCAGAAAACAACCTCGCAACAGCTCCCACAGACAGAACACATTATCATCAAGTTTCCATGATGATATGCAACTCCCTGGAACATGTAATATTTATTTCAAACCTATATATGCCGCCATCGGCAAAACAGGGAAAAACCTTTAACAGAAAATTATCAATGGCAATGAAATTATATCATACCCATTCACAGCCAGACTTCATGCAAACCGGGCTGGATAAAAACCGGAAACCTGTAAAGGCTGAAATCAACGTCCCTGCCCCACCTGATTTTCAAGTATCTCCCTGTAAAAAAGGGCATCCCTTTCAAGGCCGCGTTTCATGGCGCCATTTATCAGGATACCCAGGCGAAACCGCAACGATTCATCAATGCACCTTTTTGCGTCCTCATCCCTCTCCTTCTCACGGATTTTCAACAGCGCCTTTACCCGGAACCTGTCCATGGCAGGAAAGGCCGTGGAAAGCTGATCCGAAGCGCCTCCATATTTAACAACTGTTTCAAACCGGTTCAGTCCAACCATGCGGCGCCTTGATATCCTTAGCCAGAGGTCATAATCTTCACATACAGGCAGTGTTTCATCAAATCCCCCGAATTCCTCAAAGACATCTTTTTTCATGACAACTGCCGAAGGACTTATCATGCAGCGCTCAACGCAAAAGGGGAATATCCAGCCCTCTGGTTTAAGATGATGCCTGCACCTGTTGACCCTGCGTCCATCCCTTATCCACTGTTCATCACTCTGAAAAATCTCATAGAACGGATTATCAAGGATAAACTCCGCATCCTTTTCCAGCTTGTCTGGCGTCCATCGGTCATCAGAATCGAGCAAGGCGATCCATTCATTTTCGGCACTTGCAATACCCCTGTTGCGGGCAGCCGAAACGCCACGGTTTACAAACATGTTAACCACTTTGACCTGCCTGTGCGCTCCTGCGAGCTTATCAAGAAAGGAACCGGTTTCATCAGTTGAACCGTCGTTGACCACAACAATTTCACTGGCCGGATATTTCTGCCTGAGTACCGATTCCACAGCAGATAACACAGGGGCAGGCCTGTTGAAAACAGGTATGATTACAGAAAAAACCGGCGATGACAGATTGCCTGCGACAAATCCGGCGATCTCCTCTGCCATGGAGCGCGCCATGCCGATATTCTCAAAAAACTCCCCATCACCAGGACGGTCGACACGGTCTGAGAGAAATTTCAGGACATGAAAGGGAACAGCCGCCTTCCGGAAACAGTCAGCCTGATACCATGCCTCCATATCAATGAGACAGCCTGGCGGGACTTGTTCCTTTTTGGTCACATCAGAAGACGCCCTGTCAACAGTAACAAGAGGGGCAGAATGGAGCCCGCGCCATTTTGCTGGCAGGGGAAAAGGCAGGGTGTCAGGCAGTTTCAGTGAATTACCCGTCTCTCCACTGGATACTGAATGAACCATTACTGGAAGTCCGGGCTGAAAATCAAATGAAGCGCCTGTAGATATACCTGCCGTGCCCATATTCAGAACAGCGACAGGGTCCAGATGCCGGATTATCCATCTGGCGGCAGCAATGGACGCATCCCTGCCAGGGCCGGTCACCACAAACAGCACACCCCGGTTACGCGCAGCAGGCATACGCATGTTAAGCGCTCCGGACCGGAGCCCTTTCAGGGTCACCACCCGGATTCCATGTTCTTTCAGAAACTCCAGGGGCAGCTCCGCCTTCAGGGCCGCGGTTATTACGAGCCTGATCCGTGGACTATGCATAAAGGAAGAGAGAAAAACAGCCTCAGGTTCTTACCTGTCAAGTCAGGGAGCATCATGAACATGGCATTGTGAACAATATTCAGGTTTGAAGCTCCCTCAACTTCCCAAGCACATCCTCAGCATGTCTTTTTTCAACTCCCTTGACCTTTCGCCGCACCCTGACATTGCGCCAGGAAGCGGCAATATGTTGATCCGGTGAAATAATAAAGGTGGAACGTACGACCCCCTCATACTCCCTGCCATAATTTTTCTTCATGCCTACCGCGCCATACCCTCGCATGACCTCCTTTTCAGGATCGCTGAGGAGCATGATTTTCAGGTCATGTTTTTCAATAAAATTTCTGTGCCTGGCAGGAGGGTCAGGACTCACACCGACAACAACAGCGTCAATCCCTGTAAAGTCAGGTAACAGGCCGGTAAAATCACATGCCTCCCTTGTACATCCTGAAGTATTGTCCCTGGGATAAAAATAGAGTACAAGCCACTTTCCCTTGAAATCAGCAAGCCTCACATTTTCATCATCCTGGTTACGTAAAACAAAATCAATGGCTGCGTCACCCTGTTTCAACATGGCATTACCCTCTCATGCACCTTTTGTTATGACTTTTCAAAACAAAGGGCAATGCCGCCTGCCACAATTCGTATATGACTCTTTTCCTGGGAGGACAACTGATAAAAGGCATCCTTCATATCCGGTTTGTCAGCAGACATTGCAAGATTACGATACAGATCATATGCCCTGTATTCGATATCAAGGGCCATCTCCATAAAATTGATACATATTTCATCAGCAATTGTGCTGATCCTGCTTAACGCATCTTCTATCTTCACGCCTCCTTCAAGGATATCTCCTGACATGTTTGAATAGAGCTCCGTGAAGGAGGGCACATCCGGTTTCTTACACTTGAGTATACTGTAAACCACCCTGGCATGACCCTCTTCCAGCTTGGCAAGGGTTGAAGCAAATGAGGCTACCACACTTCCTGAATATTTGTCGGCACAGAGGGAATAAAAATTTTCAGCGCCCTTTTCAAGGTCCATGGCCTTGAGCAAGATGGTTTCAACATCTTCGATATCATCAAAGAGGGCAACAGCAGGCAGTTCTTCCAGTTTTGCGCCGTACCAGCCTGCGATACCTCTTTCAAGGTTATAGACTGCCTTGAATGATATGCCTGACGCCGTTATGAAAAAGGCCGCGATCCGGGAACGCTTGCCGCTTCTGCAATAGATAATAATATCCTTGCCCTGGTCAAGCTCAATTACCCGTGCCTCAAGTTCCCCGAGGGGGATGAGAATTGCCCCCGGAATGTGGCCTTTCGCGTACTCCTTTGGCTGCCTCACATCAAGCAGGATATAGTCATCCTCCTCATGTTCAAAAATATACTTTTTCAATTCACTTGAGTTCAGATCAGAAAACCAGGGCTGAACCATCCTTCCTCCTTTACAAATTCTCCAGGTTAGACAACAGAAGACGGGATAAAAATCTTGTAATACAGATTCTGGGCATAACGGTCTGTCATGCC
>CAYXYO010000075.1:0-27817 GCA_964469365.1 uncultured Desulfobacterales bacterium
TCTATCAGCTTTCTGGACTCAAGCTCTTCCGCAAGATTATTAACCACCCCGTCAAGGGCGTTTATTCTGTTGGCAGTTGAATGGGCAATCTCAATGGCTGGAACCAGGTCGTCAACATTCACCGGCTTCACAAGATAGCCAAGGATTCCTGAATCCTTGGCCCTTGTAACAAGGTGCTTTTCAGCATAGGCGGTAACTATAATAACAGGTATGATGGCCTTGCCAGGATCGCTGTTAATCTCTTTTGCGGCGGCAAGCCCATCCTGCCCCGGCATCTTGATATCCATTACTATGACATCCGGCCTGATTTCCCTGGCCATCTCCACGGCCTCAAAACCGTCGTGGGCAATGCCCGCGACATCATAACCGGCATCCCCAAGGATTATACTGAATCCCTTGGCAACAGCCGTATCGTCTTCTGCGAGCATTAATCTGATTTTCATTTATATGGATTTTATATCATCAAAACCGGAAGAGAAAAAAGGACAAAAAAATGGCTGGGGAACTAGGATTCGAACCTAGACTAGCAATTCCAGAGACTGCGGTCCTGCCGTTAGACGATTCCCCAGCAGATGTTTAAATAATATAAAATAAAAAACAGAGTGCTGTCAATAGAGAGCAAACTATTTTTTAATGCCTCCCTGAAAAATCAGGGTGCCAATACCGGGCAGGGAGTAATAAAATCAAAAAATGGGCATATCAGGCAGGCATTAAATCAACCGGAACAGATTAAACCATTTTTATCAGGCTCCTGATTAAAAAGCCAGTCCTTGTCCTCAATGATATAGTCATGCTTAAAGAGATTTTCCGGGTTCTCCATATCCATGGCCAGCTCCAGAACCTGATCCATGTGATTGACAGCCCTTACATCCAGCCCCCTGATTATCCTGGGAGGTATTTCCCTGAAATCCTTCATGTTGTCTTCAGGGATCAGGACAATCCCGATACCCGCCCTGCGGGCTGCCAGCAATTTTTCCTTCAGGCCTCCAATGGGCAGGACACGTCCCCTTAAAGTAATTTCACCAGTCATGGCGACATCATGCCGAACCGGCACCTTGAGCAGAGAAGAGACGAGCACGGTTGCTATGGTAATACCTGCTGACGGACCATCCTTGGGGATGGCACCCTCAGGCACATGTATATGAATATCAATTTTCTGGTAAAAATTCCAGGGCAGACCAAACTGCCCGGACCTTGACCTTACATAACTCATGGCAGCCCTGGCAGACTCCTGCATGACATCACCAAGTTTGCCGGTGATGGTCAACTTCCCCCTGCCCGGCATTATGACAGCCTCTATCTGCAAAATAGTGCCGCCTGTCTCTGTCCAGGCAAGCCCTGTAGCCACACCGGTAAGGGATTTTTTCTCAGCCTGGCCATTACGAAAACGGGCGGGGCCAAGCAATCTTCCAAGTGATTGACGTGTAATCCTTACAGGTCTGCTTATTTCGCGGGACGTAACAATTTTCCTGGCTGTTTTACGGCATATCGCGCCAATGCTGCGCTCCAGGTTCCGGACCCCTGCCTCCCTGGTATAGGAACCTGTGAGCTCCCTTATGGCGCCGGTGCTTATCAGCATGTCGCTTGATGAAAGGCCATGCTGTTCCTGCTGACGCGGAATAAGATAATTAACTGCTATCTCAAGCTTTTCCTCTTCGGCATAGCTGTCAAGCTCTATAATTTCCATTCTGTCTCTCAAAGGCAGGGGAATGGTATGAAGCGCGTTGGCAGTGGTAATGAAAAGCACATTTGAAAGGTCATAGTCAAGGTCAAGATAATGGTCATTAAAGGCATAATTCTGTTCAGGGTCAAGGACTTCAAGAAGGGCTGAGGCCGGATCGCCACGAAAATCCGAGTTCATCTTGTCAACCTCATCAAGGCAGAAAACCGGGTTACAGCTCCGGCTTTTTTTCATGGACTGAATAATCTTGCCTGGCAAAGCGCCTATATAGGTCCGTCTGTGTCCCCGTATCTCCGCCTCGTCCCTTACGCCTCCAAGGGAAAGCCTGACAAAATTTCTGCCAAGGGCCCTGGCAACCGACTTGGCAAGGGATGTCTTGCCAACGCCGGGCGGACCGACAAAACAGAGTACCGGCCCCTTTAGGGAATCAGACAGTTTTTTGACCGCCAGATATTCAAGAATCCTCTCCTTTGGCTTTTCAAGACCGTAATGATCCTTTTCAAGGATATATTCCGCATCTTCAAGCTTCTCAATGTCCCTGGTTTTTTCAAACCAGGGGATGGCCAGAACCCAGTCAATATAATTTCTTACAACTGTCGCCTCGGCAGACATGGGCGCCATCAGCCTGAGCTTTTTAAGCTCCTGACGCACCTTTGCCGCAGCCTCCCTGGGAAGACGTTTTTTCTTGATCCTGCGTTCAAGCTCATCCAGCTCGCCATCACGGTTTCCCTCGTCCCTGCCCAACTCCTTGTTTATAGCCTTTATCTGTTCATTCAGATAATACTCTCGCTGATTCTTCTCCATCTGTTTTTTGACCTGACCCTTTATCTTCTCCGCAAGACGGGTAATCTGGCTCTCGGATGTCATTACAAGATAGAGACGTTCAAGCCTTTTTTCAGCATTGCACTCTTCAAGAACAGCTTGTTTTTCATTGACGTTGGCTGGCAGATGGGCAGCCATGATGTCAGAAATCCTGTCAGGATCTGTCATGGCAGCAACTGAACGGACCACCTCCATGGGAATCTTCTCACTACTTCTGGCATACTGCTGGAATATTTCCATGGCAAGACGCACCTTTGCGTCAAGACGCACACTGTATTCAAAGTGGGATTTCAAGACCTTTATGGTAGCCTTGCAGTAATCGCCGGACATATCCGCATCAACTATACGACCGCGATACTCCCCTTCAACAAGTGCCTTTACAGTGCCGTCAGGCATGCGTAACACCTGGAGTATTCTTGATATTGTTCCCACAGGATATATCTCGTCAACAGAAGGATTGTCTGTCCGGGAATCCTTCTGGGCAACAAGGAATATCCTGTCTCCAGACGCAAGAGCGCTGTCCAGGGCGGAGATTGACGCCGCCCTGCCAACAAAAAGCGGCGTGACCATGTGTGGGAAAATAACAATATCCCGCACAGGAAGAAGGGGGAACTCTCCATCAGGCAGATTTTTCATTCATGGCCCCTTTGTATGTTACTTTTCAACCCGCAACAGCCTTTTGATCCTCTTTCTCATACAAAAGGATGGGAGATGCGCCTGACTTTATAACCTCTTCACTGACCACACACTCCCTGACCCCTTCCCTGGATGGGAGGTCATACATCACATCAAGCATGGCGTGCTCTATGATCGCCCTCAGGCCACGGGCCCCTGTCTTTCTCTCAATTGCCTCACTGGCAATGGCCCTGATAGCTCCATCCGTAAAGTGAAGCTCTATGTCATCCATGGCAAAAAGTTTCTGAAACTGTTTGACAAGGGCGTTTTTGGGCTCGGTAAGAATGGTTACAAGATCATCCTCCTCGAGCTCATCCAGAGCAGTGCATACGGGAATCCTGCCAACAAGTTCGGGAATAAGACCATATTTTATCAAATCCTGGGGCTGTGCCTCTGCGAGTATTTCTCCCACTTTCATATCCCTGGAGCCGTCAACATCCGCCCCGAAGCCAATGGAGTATTTGCCGAGGCGTGCCTTGATAATGCTATCAAGCCCCACAAAGGCGCCCCCAACGATAAACAGAATGTTCGTGGTGTCGATCTTGACAAATTCCTGCTGGGGATGCTTTCGCCCGCCCTTGGGGGGCACATTTGCCATGGTGCCTTCTATTATCTTCAACAGGGCCTGCTGCACACCCTCTCCTGAAACATCACGCGTAATGGAAGGGCTGTCGGACTTGCGGGCTATCTTGTCTATTTCATCAATATAGACAATGCCGCGGCTCGCAAGCTCAACATCGTAATCCGCTGCCTGAAGCAGATTGAGTATTATGTTTTCAACATCCTCACCCACGTAACCGGCCTCGGTAAGGGTTGTGGCGTCCGCTATGGTAAAAGGAACATGAAGTATCCTGGCAAGGGTCTGGGCAAGGAGGGTTTTACCGCTGCCGGTAGGCCCCATCAGTAGAATGTTGCTTTTCTGCAACTCCACATCTTCAAGGGAGACAGACGAATCTATCCGTTTATAGTGGTTATGCACTGCAACAGACAATATTTTTTTTGCCTTTTCCTGGCCAACCACATATTCATCAATACGCTTCTTTATCTCTGACGGTTTGAGAATAGAAGGTTTTTCAGATGTGGAATCTTCTTCCATGTCATAATCTTCGGCAATGATATCATTGCACAGGTCCACACACTCATCACATATAAAGACCCCCGGTCCGGCAATGAGTTTTCTTACCTCTCCCTGGCCCTTGCCGCAAAAAGAACATATAAATTCGTTGTTACCTTCAAAATTATCAGTCTTGTCAGCCATAACGGCTCCTCATTTTCTGGTATTACCTATCCTGTTTTTTCCTTTTCCCGGAATTGACCTGCTCCCGGCTTTCCAGGATTTCATCCACCAGGCCATACTTGCAGGCTTCCTGACCATTCATAAAATAATCCCTTTCCGTATCATTCTGGATCTTCCGCAAGGTCTGCCCTGTATGGCGTACAAGTATCTGGTTCAGGGTCTTTCTGAGTTTCAATATCTCTTTTGCATGTATGTCAATATCAGTGGCCTGCCCCTGAAACCCGCCCATTGGCTGGTGAATCATTATCCTGGAGTGTGGAAGAGTATATCTTTTACCTGATGCGCCGGCAGCCAGAAGGAGCGCACCCATACTTGCCGCCTGCCCGATGCACAGTGTGCTTACATCGGGCTGAATATACTGCATTGTATCATAGATGGCCAGCCCGGCGCTTACCACGCCACCAGGGGAATTGATATAGAGGGTGATGTCACGCTTGGGGTCTTCAGCCTCCAGAAAAAGCAGCTGGGCTATAACAAGGTTTGCCGTTTCATCATCCACGGCTCCTCCAAGAAAAATAATTCGCTCCTTCAGCAGACGCGAATAGATATCAAAGGCGCGCTCCCCCCTGGGACTTTGCTCCACAACCATGGGTATCAAAGGCATCTCAAGTTACTCCTTCACTCTGCTTTAACATTATTTTCAGACGGCATATCATCGGGGTCAACATCCGTGATATCCGCATGTTCAACAAGAAATTCCAATGTCTTGGAGGCACGCAACTTCGGGAGAACATTTTCAAACACGGCTGAAGCAAGCTGGTCACGGCTTACATTCATCTTCTCATAACTTGATTCGACATAATCCGTGTACTGTTTCAGCTCCCCTGTCGGAATATCTATTTTGGCATCTTCGGAAATCTTGTCAAGGACAAGCTCTACCCTTACCTGTTCAACTGCATCATCCCGCATCCTTTCACGCAGCCTGCCCTCATCAATTCCTGCCCGCTCCAGATCAATTCCGCGTTCCTGCATATGACCGGCAAGGTTATCTATCATCTGGTCAAGTTTTTTCTCTATAAGCCGTTCAGGTATCTCAAAATCCAGGCCTTCCACAAGGGCAGCGGTAATCTGCTGCCTTACCAAGCTGTCAGCGGTTTCCTCCTTGTCCTCCATGATCTGTTCACGCAACCTTGCCTTGACATCTTCAGCCGTTTTAAAATCCCTGCCAAGCCTTGTAAAAAATTCTTCGTTCTCCTCTGGCAACACCCGTTGCTTTATCTCCTTAAGGGTTACAGTGTAAGCGACACTCTTCCCGGCGAACTTCGCATTTACCGCATCCTCTGGATAGGATATCTCAAAACTTACGGGTTTCTGTTTCTCAATTCCTGCGAGATGTTTGTCAAACTCCTCTCCAAGGGTACCTGACCCGACCTCAAGATAGTAATCATCAGCGGAAAGTTCATCATCAGGTTCCCCATCTATTGACACTGTATAGTCTATGACTACAAGATCGCCCTCCCTGACAGGCCGATCTTCCTCAATGCTTACAACCTCGGCAAAATGTTTAAGCAGTTCCTGATACTGGTTTTCAACCTCTTCATCAGAAACCCGAACAACAGGACGTTTAACCTTTATTCCCTTGTATTCAGGCAGTTCAAACTCAGGCTCAATATCCATGAGCACTGAAAAGGTAAAGGGTTTACCATCCACAAGTTCGCCTGCCTTGTCAAGGCTGGGCTCAAGGATCATCACAACGCCTGCCTCCTCTATGGCGGCTGGCAGATGCTCCTGAATCAATTTTTCCATAACCTCGTTCTTGATCTGCGGACCATACTCCCTTTCCAGCACGGTGCGGGGTGCCTTTCCCTTCCGGAAACCCCTGATGGAAACATTCTTTTTCAGGTATCTTATGGCTTCATTAAATTTGGCGGAAACCTCTTCTGCGGAGATCTCCACAGTCAACTTCTTTTGAACAGGACTTATATCTTCAAGTGTTATATTCATACATCAGCCTTTCCGGATTAGGTGGGAATCTTACTCCATTAACCTTGGTTATTCATATTATTCCCTGCTCATGGCAGGAGGTTCAAGTAATATTTACTGGTGCGAGAGGGGAGAGTCGAACTCCCACGGTGTAAACCGCTGGATCCTAAGTCCAGTGCGTCTGCCAGTTCCGCCACTCTCGCAAAAATATCGCGATAAAGTAATAGGGTCAAGAGATTAAGTCAAGGCAAGATAGCCCGCAAGAAGTGAAGGGAACTTGAACAGCTCGTCAAGAAAACCCTTGGCAACTTAGATAGTTACAAGTGCCTGGGCAGCCTCTTGTCATCAATTCCATTTCCACAGGGGCGCTGAATCACCGGAGGCCGGCTGTTGCTCCCCGTCTTTTACATCCACGTTATCCCGGCCAACAGAAACCGATTGGGAAATTTCTTTTTTATCATCCCCCACATTTACCCCGGAATGCTCCGTATTGGCAACGGATGCCTGCTCCGCCTGCACACTATCCTCATCATCCCCCCATGGCCAGAGCCAGGAAAACCAACCGGAATCATCTTGTTTGGCTGCGGGCGCCTGGTGCTTCAATACATTCCCGGACGATTCAAACTGTTGATAATCCATGGAGGCAGAATTGTCACCACCTGTGCCACGCGCACCACCTTCATCAAGGGGTCGCGGCGGAGCAAAGGGAAGTTTATCCCTGCTGTCAAGATAAAGGGTCTCCCCTACTGTTTTTTCAGTATCAACCGCTTTCTCATCAGCTCCGCTCTCCACTTCTTTACTCTCCGCGGCGGGTACATCAGGTTCGGTTTCCTCTTCAGAACCTATGGCCTGGCTAACAGGGGTAACCGCGATATTTTTTTCATAAAGCATGCGATCCGGGTGCATTTTGGCAATGGCAAGACTTTTATCCTGGATTACAGGCTCTTCCTCCTCTTCCTTGACAAAGGAGCCTTTGTCCCGCACGGCTGAGGCACTCTGATATTCCTCCATGGCATCTGCCACCTCCACTGCACATCCGGATATGGCAGGCAAAACAGAATCAAGGTCCTTGCCGGCTATGTTCCAGTTCCTGACTGTACGCCCTTCAGGGCCGTCTTCAAGCATCAGGTCAATTACAACATCCCGCGTGTCGACCGACCTGACTTCTCCTGAAAGCAGAAAGCATGATTCCGGCGTTACCCCGGAAGACCTGTCATCAACAACCATCACATCCTCTGAGGCAAGACGGGTGGCAAGCATGTTTTTTACAGCAGGCCCAAGATAAGCGAAAGGACCCGCGTCGACGCTTCGCAAGGTTTTTATGGTCACGCAAGGAGTTGTCTCACCATAACCAGGCAAAGCAATACTGTAAAAAAGCATGAACAGGAATAAAACCCTGCCAGCCTGCCAGCGCAATAATTTGACTTCGCAATGCTCTTTTTTATAATACATTATATTCATGGGAAATTACCGAAACAAGATAGGCCGCATCGCACCTGTCCATGTCAGCACCGACCGGCCTGGACAGACAATACCAGTTGCAGCATGGGGAACTTCATGCAACAGCTTCTTCCGAGGAATCCTTTACGGTTTTGGTTTTGGGTTTAGGCGTCATAAGTTTCTGTTTCTTCATTTTTTCTATCAAAGTAGTCCTGTTCATCTGCAGCAGTTTTGCCGCACGGTTCTTTACCCAGTTGGTTTTGTCAAGGGCCTGCAGCATCATGGATTTTTCGAATTCAGCAACGGCCTTGCTAAGGCTCATGCCTTCATCAGGCAGAACCGGGGCGAAACTTCCTGTGTCAGACACCAGTTGAGTGCTTCTGTTTATATTCACAAAACGTTCTGACAGATCTTTTAAGGTGATCGTCTTTCCAGAGGCAAGAATGACCATGCGTTCAATTATATTTTCAAGCTCCCTGACATTACCCGGCCAGTTATAATTTACAAGACATTTCATGGCATTTTCCTCAATGGACTCCACTTCAAATCTTTTTTTATCTGTAAAAAGCTCCAGAAAATGCTGGGCCAGAAGTGGGATATCTGAACGCCTTTCCCGTAACGGTGGTACACGAATAGGTATTACATTCAACCTGTAATAGAGATCTTCCCTGAAACGCCCCTTTTTGACCGCTTCTTCAAGATCGATATTTGTCGCGGCAATAACCCTGATATCAACCGTAATGGTTTTAACACCGCCAACCCTTTCAAACTGCCTCTCCTGAAGAACCCTGAGAAGTTTGACCTGCAGGGAAGGACTCATCTCTCCTATCTCGTCAAGAAATATGGTTCCCTTGTCAGCCAGCTCAAAACGGCCTATTCTGGTTCTTATGGCATGGGTAAAGGCCCCCTTTTCATGGCCAAACAGCTCACTTTCCAGGAGTTCTTCCGGAATAGCCGCACAATTTACAGGAATAAACGGCTTGTCATGTCTGTAACTCGCATAATGCAGGGCATGGGCAATCAGTTCCTTGCCAGTGCCGCTTTCACCGGAAACCAGCACAGTGCTGTCAGTGTCCGCCACCTTTTCAATAAGCTTGAAGACCTCTTTCATTGAAGGGCTGGAGCCGACCATACGGTGAAAGCCGTAAACACTTTTGAGTTCCTGCTTCAGAGAACGATTCTCCCTCTGCAAATCCCTTACCTCAAGCGCCCTTTCAATAATCAACAGGACCTCATCAGGCTTGACAGGCTTGCTCAGATAATCAAAAGCCCCCTCTTTCATGGCCTCAACTGCATTTTCAATGGAACCCACCCCGGTAATTATAATGCAGGCAGTAGCAGGAGAATGCTCCTTGACATGCTTTAACACATCCATGCCATCCTTTCTCGGCATGGCAAGGTCTGTCAACACAATGTCAAAGAAACGGTCCTCAAGTTTTTCAATGGCCTCCATGCCGTCGCTGGCAAAATCCACATTAAAACCCGCCCCCCGCAATATCTCTACCATGCCTGAACGTATGTCAGCATCATCGTCTGCAACTAAAATGGATTCATTGCGCATATAACAAAATTCCTGTCTTTCTTATAAACACTCTCTCCGGCACTATTCACCGGATATTCTCTCCTGCAGAACAGCAAAACCTGACTGTTCAACGCACCATTTATATGGGGTAGTATTTCCCGAACATAAACAGATTCAAAAAAACAAAGCACCCTAACAACACAGGGGAAATACTCAAATTAACAGGCTACAGCAGGGTTACAGAGGTGTCAACCGTTCGCGGCATTTTTTTGACGCGAACAGACAACAAAGGAATCAAAAAGCGTTATCCGGTAATTTCCTTATAATTGCCACCAGCAAAACTCTCCTCATCAGAGGGAAAGGAAGCGTCTTTTACGTCAGAAATGAAATTTGATATGGCAGACTCAATTAAAGGGGCAAGTTGAGCGTACTCCCTCACAAAACGGGGTCTGAAACGATCAAACATGCCCAACATATCATTGGTTACAAGCACCTGGCCATCACAACCCGGGCCAGCTCCTATGCCAATTACCGGAATGGAAATCCTGCCTGCAACTTCTGTGGCAAGCGCTGAGGGCACGCACTCCATTACCATGGCAAAGGCCCCGGCCTCCTCCACGGCTTCAGCATCGGCAACAAGCTGTTTTGCAGAATCAAGGTCCTGTCCCTGGACCTTGTATCCTCCAAGTGCGGTAGCTGTTTGCGGTGTAAGTCCCACATGGCCCATCACAGGAATGCCGGCATTTACAATATGTCTGATTACAGGAGCCATGATGGTTCCGCCCTCAAGCTTTACGGCATGACACCCCGCCTCCTTCAGAAACCTCCCGGCATTTTCCACTGCCTTTTCAGGTGAAATATGATAAGACATAAAAGGCATGTCACCAACCACAAGGGCCTTTTTTACAGCCCTGCTCACGGCCCGGCAGTGATGCAGCATCTCCTCCATGGTGACAGGAACCGTGGAATCATACCCAAGGACAACCATTCCAAGAGAGTCTCCCACCAGCACCATGTCTACTCCAGCCCTGTCAATGGCCGCCGCCATGCTGTAGTCATATGCGGTCAGCATGGTAATCTTTTCCCTGGTATCCTTTTTAAGCTGTATATCCTTAGGAGTAAGATTCATAACATTTCCCATCCTCTCATGATCAGGAACCATCAAAAACAAAAAGCTGTTAAAGCCAGACAGTAAGCCGGATTCTGTACAGGCTGACGCCTGCGATGATCATTCATCTTGGATACAGGTTGCCCTGCATCTCATGCAACCTACCCGTAAACATCAGACGGGCCGCCTTCAAACGTTTACCTATTTGGTCTTGCTCCGAATGGGGTTTACCAAGCCCGGCGCGTCGCCGCACCGGCTGGTGAGCTCTTACCTCACCTTTTCACCCTTACCCTGCCGTGTGGCAGGGCGGTATATTTTCTGTGGCACTTTCCCTGGGGTCACCCCCGGTCTGCGTTACAGACCATTCCGCCCTGCGGAGTCCGGACTTTCCTCTGCGTCTCGTGGAAACACAGCGATCATCCCGCTGACTTTAACAGCAAACCCTGGTACAGGAATCTGAATACAGACCCTGAAAATTCCTTGCGGCCTTAAATAGCGCATCACTGCCGTCAATGGCACATTTCCCACATCCACCAATTAACAAATACTATACCAACAAATACTTATTCAACGCGCAGCGCGTACACAAGACGCTGACACGATGGACATGACATTATTTTTTCATCCCGTAAAAGTTCATTATATATCTGTGGCGGGATATTCATGTTGCAGGCGCTGCAGACTCCATCAGTGACAGCGGCGACAACCACACCATTTCTCCGTGAAGAAAGAAAGGTGTATTTTGCCAGCATATCAGGCCTGACATTCTCAGAGACCTCTTTCTTTTCCTTATGTAATGCGGCAACCTTGTCATCAATTTCAGAAAGGGCTGTCTCAAGTTTTTTCTGCTCTGCCACAACCTCACTGTGCACCACATCCCTTGCGGTACCGAGGGATTCAATTTTTTCAGTTACCAGCACATGTTCTTCATCTATGCCCAGAAGCTCATCCTCCCTGCGCTTGTTGGCGCTTTTTATGTCTTCAATTTCCTTTTGCAGGGCACTGTATTCACGGGTATTCGTGACTGCCGACATCTTCTGCTGGGACTTTTTCAGCCTCTCTGACTCCAGTTCCAGTTCATCCTCAATCTCTGTCCTGCGCGTCCTGAGATCCACAAGCCGCTCATTAAATTCCTGAATTTTGGCATCATGTTCCGCAAGATTCTTTTCAAGTTCGTGAAGCCTGGAGGGCAGTTCCTCTTTCTTGCGGTTTAGTTTAATAATTTCAAGATCAATGCCCTGAAGCCTTACCAGAGTTGATATTTCAGGTATCAATTTACACTCCTTCCACTCTGTCTAAAACGATATCATGTTAAACGGATCACTCTCTGAAGCGAATACAACTGTTTCCAGCTGCCATCCCCTGTCAGCGGCCATATTTCTTATACGATGTGCCAGAGCAGGGATTACAGGATGTTCTGTCGCCCAATGTCCCGCATCTGCAACAATAATATCCAGCAAGTCCGCTTCCACGGCAATGTTATGCTTGACTTCGCCTGTTATGAAGATGTCAGGCTTCCTGTCAATAACATGGGGCCAGATACCAGAGCCTGAACCACTGCATACAGCCACCCTGAAGACATCCTTCCCGATGTTTCCAGCAACCCTGATATCCTTGACCTGTAAATCGGCACACAATTTCTCAAGAAAGTCTGATGCGGCCACAGGCCTGGCAAGGTGACCTATGCGGCCAATTCCAGCCCCAGGGAAGTTCCCGGATGCCGGAATAACAGGCTCACGTTCCGTCATGCCTGCGATATCAGCCAGCACATCATTGACGCCTCCTGCCACGGCATCAAGGTTGGTATGGGCGGATGCCACGGCAATGCCATGCTCCAGAAACGGCATAACAAGCCTGGGAACAGGGCTTGAAAACAGAAAATTTTCAAGGGGATGAAAGATAACCGGATGGTGCGTAACCACCATCTGCACATCCGAAGACAAGGCTGCCTTAACAAGACCCGGGGTTATGTCAAGGGCCAGCATGACACGTCTTACCTCAGCCCCGGGATCACCTATCTGCAACCCTGTGTTATCCCATGATTCAGCCAGGACAGGGGGCGCAAGCTCCGCCACCATTTCCCATACTTCCTGAACTACAGGACCCATGTCACAACCCCCTTGACCTTAATTTACAAAAAACTGAAAATAAAAAAGGTGCAGTTGATATTTCTGCACCCCTTTCAATTATAGACTGCCTCGGATATGAACAGGTATAACAATTTCAGCCTCATTTGCATATTCAACTTCCAGTTTAGTTTTCCGTCAACCAGTTCAATGGCCAGTTATGAATATTGGGCCCACCAGGAGTCGAACCTGGGACCAACCGGTTATGAGCCGGTGGCTCTGACCAACTGAGCTATGGGCCCTGTTGAAAGTGTTGTAATATATTTATTCTGATTTTTTTGTCAAGAAGCAGATCGGTCTTTTATCCTTTCCACATATTTATGAAAGACCGTAATCCTTCATCTTGTACAGCAGCGCGGGCAGACTTATTTCAAGTATATGTGCGGCCTGGGTCTTGTTTCCACCAGTCTTTTCAAGCGCCTTCTTGATAAGCCCTTTTTCCATGATCTTGGCGCTCTTTTTAATTGAAAGCATTTGACCGTCCCCGTCATCACTCAAGGGAGCGATATCAAACCCATAACCATTTGTCGCCTTTGCGCCAAAACGAATATGATGTGGAAGATCGCTCTCTTCTATCACATTGCCATCGGTAAGCACAATAGCCCTTTCAATGACATTTTCCAGTTCCCTCACATTGCCAGGCCACTTGTAATCCAGGAGTTTCTCCATTGCGTCAGGGGCTATGGCATTAACCGAGCTGTTGAGCTTGCGGTTATATTTCTGAATAAAATGTTCTGCCAACAGCCTTATATCTTCACGTCGTTCCCTGAGCGGCGGTATTATTATGGAAAGCACATTTATCCGGTAATAAAGATCTTCTCTAAAGGCTCCCTTGGCCACCAGCCTGCTCAGATCCTTTGCCGTCGCCGCTATCACCCTCACATCCACCTTGATGGTACTGTTGCTTCCCAGGGGCCTTATCTCCTCTTCCTGAAGAACCCTGAGCAATTTTACCTGAAGTGAAGCAGGAAGGTCGCCAAGCTCATCGAGGAAGATGGAACCTCCGCTGGCTTCTTCAAAAAGCCCCTTTTTGTTACGGATGGCATCGGTAAACGCGCCCTTTACATGTCCAAAAAGCTCGCTTTCAAGCAGTGTTTCAGGGATTCCACCACAATTGACGGCCACAAATGGCGCCTTTGCCCTGATACTGTTAAAATGAAGGGCCCTGGCCACCAGTTCCTTGCCAGTGCCGCTGGCGCCTGTAATCATTACCGTGGTCTTGTAGTCCTTAACCTTTTCAATGACATCAAATATCCGGTGCATCTCCGGACTGCGCGCAATAATGTTGCTAAAGGAATATTTCTCTTCCACCACGCTGCGGAGCCGGACATTTTCCTTTTTCAGCCTTCTCTGCTCCTCTGCCCTTTTCAATACAAAAAACAGCTGACCGCCGGTAACTGGCTTATGTATATAGTCGGAGGCCCCAAGCTTCATAGCCTCGAGAGCGGTTTCAGTATCAGCCTGACCGGACATCATAATAATATTTGAATCGACCCCAAGCTCCCTGGCTGCCTTTAAAAAGGCCAGACCGTTTTCCGGCTCCATATAGATATCACTTAAAACATGATCAAAGGACTGGGTCTTAAGCAACTCCAGTGCATCTTTTACATTGGAAACCTGTGAAACGTCATAAGTATCTTCTCCTGTGGAAAGAAGATCAGCCATGGTATTACGCACCTGCTCCTCATCGTCAATTATCAGCACACTGGATTTTGTCACGCTTTCCCCCATTATTGACTGCTTAAATTAACACTATTTTCTGCTTGTACATACATTAAATAAATATATTGCAACAAATGACTCAAAAACTCAACAGAAATTTGATGTTTCTAACTTCATAAAAGCGTTAAATTAAATTAATGTATGGTCGAAATTGAGATATACCATTCGGTAACCTCTTTGCCAAAAAATATGTAGCATACTGCGGCACCGGAAAGAAAAGGGCCAAAGGGTATCGCAAATTTCATGTCTTTCCCATGTATCAACATGAATGGTATGCCCACCAAGGTGCCGGCAGCCGCGCTGACAAATATGACAAATGGTATGCTCTGCCACCCGAGAAAGGCCCCTATCATGCCCAGCAACTTGATATCTCCTCCCCCCATGCCATCCCGTTTTGTAAGCGTAAAATATCCCCAGGCCACCAGATAAAGCACACCACCTCCCGCGAGAATCCCTATAAAGGAATCCAGCCAACCAATCCCGCCAGGCAGAAATGAAAACAGAAACCCTGCCACAATTCCGGGAAGAGAGATAATATCAGGGATAATCTGCAATCTCAGATCAATAAAAGTAATGACAATGAGAGAAGAGGTAAAAAGCGCATATATAACAAAAAGAATCCCAATACCAGTCTTCAAAAACAACAGGGTCAGCAACAGGGCGGTAAGCAATTCCACCAAAGGGTATTGCATGGAAATGCCCGCTCCGCATGAGCCGCACCTGCCTTTCAGAAAAAGATAACTTAAAACAGGTATATTTTCAAACCACCTGATATTGTGTCCACACGCCGGGCATGACGATGAAGGAGATACCACAGACATTCCCTCTGGAATACGATATATGCATACATTAAGAAAGCTGCCTATGCAAAGCCCGGCAACAAATACTGTCAAAGCATTTAAAAGGCTGAAATCAATCATGTCCTGACCGTCACAGTAGCAAGGTTTTCAATGCGGTATTCTTCAGGAAATGCATACCGTTTTACCGCCCCGCTTTCCACCATTGCAATATACTGGTCACGAATATCTGCAAACAATCCCAAACCTTCCACAAACTGCTGGTACAGACTGTAATAATCAGACTGTTCAACATCAAATTTTATCTGCACAAGTTCAATGCCTACATCGTCTGAATCATCTTCCCTGTGTTGAACATAACCATCAAGCGGCACAATCCCTATTACCGGCAATTCCAGGAGAAACCTTGTAACAAAACCTGTCGAAACAGGTATCTCCATTCTGAGATGACATCCATCTGAGGAGACATTGACTGTGTGTCCCCACACTTCGTACTCAGGACAATATGCCCTTAAAAAAATCGGGAATCGTTTTTTCTTGCGATGTTCCATAAAACTATCCTCTCCAGCAATCTCAAATGTCACTCTTCATCATTAATTTACAAAACAACATTAAATAGTTAATGGTTGCCCCTAATACGCGCCCTGTTCACAGCAGACCCTGGCGCCGGGGCAGAAAGCCGCTCCATCAGGGCAGCAATATCGTCCTTCATGCCAACCCGTTCATTGACCTTGAAATTATCAGGTGGAATAAGAAAGGGAATACTTCTTGTTCTGCTTATATTGTACGGCCTGTTGGGAGACAGTTCCATAACCCATTCCCCATCAAGCTGCAAATCAGCAGGCATTTCGAGAACGATATCCACGGATTGTGACTGTCCTGTTGGAGGCACAGGGGTTACAAGAGCGGGGCAACGTCCAGATATCAGGTGAAAAAATTCGGATGTCCCTCTGAAAATATAGGTTTCAAGCAAACCGTCTGCCATCATGGCAAGGCGGTCTTTTCCCTGTTTGTCTGAAAGCATGCTTCCGCCGGCATATGACACAATATTTGCGAGGAGCAACTCTGAAAACGCCATGTTGCCCCTGGGCATATCAACAGCCATGGAAATACAGTTCACCTCTCCACGGCATTTTTGCCGCAGGCAGGCCGAGCGGCAAAATACAGAAAACCCTGCCAGCATATAAAAAAAGTTGATCATTAACCGGTTGCCTGTACCTGAAAACTTTTTCCTTATACTGGCAACGCGACGCACAACAGCCGCGTCCAACCCTATCCCGGCATAGGCAATAAAGGAACCAGCGCCCTCAAAGGACCAGATATCTACCGGACTTACCGTCCCTGCAACCAGCCCCGACCAGAAACCGTCAAGCCGCCCCTCCTGCCAGACCCGCAGCCAACCTGTTGCCCTTGCTATGTCATTGCCCGTACCCACGGGAATAACCGCAACAGCAGGAGGCGTGTCCATTTCAGCCAGACAGGATGTAACCGCTGAAACGGTCCCGTCTCCCCCACAAATAACGACAAGATCCTTGTCTGTGGCAAGAGAATGCACCTGGGAACGCAACCTCGGCACATCTGTAAAGACAATCTGTTTTCTTATGCCGTGAATACTGTTATTCTGTTCTATCCATCCGGCCAGTTTCCGACCATACATGGAACCTGAAACCGGATTGACAAGGAAAAGCAGATTCATAATCTATAACAGCATACAACAATTCAATATTTTTTAAACAGCGAATCAGAAAAATGGAAAAAGAAAATTTCAGGATCCTCATAGTGGAGGATGAAAAATCCATCGCAATCCTGCTGAGCCGAATACTAAAAAAAGAAGGCTATAACGTAAAATCAACCACCAGCCCTGAAAAGGCGCTGGAAATCATCAGGCACTTCTCGCCAAACCTTATAATCTCCGACCTGAAGATGCCACGCATCACAGGACTTGAACTTCTACAGCAGGTCAAACCGGAACGACCGGAGATTGATTTTATTATAATTACCGCCTATGCCACAGTTGAAAACGCTGTTGACGCCATGAAAAGCGGGGCCTTTGACTATCTTATCAAGCCCCTTAAGGATCCTGATGAATTAAGGATCGCTGTCTCAAAAGTGGTGGAACGCCAAAGACTTATAGCGGCAAACACCTTGTGGGAAAACAACCTGTCCGAGGGACTTCCTCCTGCAGAAATACTCTTTTGCGGCATGGAAAAGGCCAAAAAAGAGATTGAACAGGTGGCGGACTCAGACGCCACTGTGCTGTTTCTCGGGGAAAGCGGCACAGGAAAAAGCCTCATTGCCAGGGCCCTTCATCATATCAGCGGAAAGAAGGGCGCCTTTGTCGAGATAAACTGCGCAGCCATCCCTGAAAACCTGATAGAGTCCGAACTGTTCGGCCATGAAAAAGGGGCCTTTACAGGAGCGGTCAAGGCAAAACAGGGCAAGTTTGAACTTGCCTCTGACGGCACAATCTTTCTGGACGAAATAGGAGAGATGCCCCTTGACGCCCAGGCCAAACTCCTACGGATTCTACAGGAAAAGACCTTTGAAAGGGTAGGAGGAACCAACACGCTGCACAGTAACGCACGTATTGTGGCCGCCACCAACCAGGACCTTATCATGGGCATAAAAGAACGCAGATTCAGGGAGGATCTCTATTACAGACTCAGCGTATTTCCAGTACACCTCCCTCCACTCAGGCAACGTGCAGAGGCAATACCGGTTATTGCGGAATATCTCACGGGTTCCATTGCGCGCAAACTTGGAAAGCGGATCACATCAATTGTCCCTGGAGGACTTGAGACGCTTTCAACATACGACTGGCCAGGCAACATTCGTGAACTGCACAACTTTCTTGAACGGGCCATAATACTTGAGACATCAACAGAGCTTGACTTGCCAGCCCCTGGACATGCGGTACGGAAGCCTGATAACAACAAGGACAAAAAAACGCTCCAGGTAAAAAAACTGGAAGACATGGAACGTGAAGCCATAGAGGCGGCACTTGAAAAAACCGATGGACACAGGGGCAAGGCATCGGAAATATTAGGCATATCCCTGAGAGCCCTGCAATACAAACTAAAAAAATACCGCTCTGAAAAATAATGGCACAGGTTATGCATTTTCATCATGCGAATTGAGAAAAACATCACTTAAACATAACTTGGCACAACTTATGCAACGATAAACAACAACACAACAAAAACTCCCTATCCCTCCCAACCCTCCTCTCCCTGAAGGCCTTCTACTCCTCCTCAAGAAGGCCTTCTTTTTTTGCCCACTTCTCCACAGAAAAAAGTCCAAATATTCAAAATAGTTACAACCAAAATACACTATTCCGCAACAAAGACCTTTCCACCACTTTTTGCGTTCAGCTCACTGGCACCATACACACGACCAGACTGTCAAACACACTCTCACCAAACTGTAATACATTGTATTTTCAACACAACGCCGGGATTTCATTACAGAAACAACCCCGCATTCAACTACAGGGTATTTTTAAGGGCGCCTTTACAGTATCCAGGACACCCAGTTTGCCCAAACATCCGGGGTCCTGAAAAAACAGCATTAATTTTTGTGCATCTTTTGCGTCCCATATATGCAAAATTTGCACAACGCGCAAAAGATGCACACGCTCCCACCCTGGATAAACCCTTGAGAAATACAGTGGCCTGAAAATCCGGAATTCCCAAAAATCCATGGGAGCCATCTGGATTGACACCTGGCCGCACTTCCATTAATCTGATTTGTCAAATTAAGAGGTGATTCATGGTTCAGGTAACAGAATGCGCCTTCAACCGAAACAAATGTCATAAAAAAATTTCACCATAAATTAAACGTATCCCCAACACGCCAAATTGCGCCTTACGGCATGAATACTGCAAAAGTACAGACCACAAATTTCAGAAATCTAAGGAGAACATCATCAAACCGGAACAAGTGGTTATGAAACTTGACATCAAACTGACAGACACAACATCTTGCTCGTCTCACCGGTTGCTGCTTTGCGCTGTGTTTGTATTCATGGCATTTTCCGCAAACGCGCACGCCATGTCAGGATATGACGAAAACACACAGGTTGTTGTAAGTGGAACAGTAAAGCAGGTAGCTGACAGACACCCTTCAGGTTTCAAGTGCATTGTTATTCATTCCCGCCACAAAAACTACAAGATACTGACAGCGCCCGCATGGTATGCGAAAAAAGTCGGGCTCAACTTTCATCCGGGTTCTGAGATACAGGTTGTAGGGTCAAAATTTTACACAAGCGACGGAAACATATACCTTATGGCCCGATCCATAAAATCCCTTGACACAGGCCGCTACATTGCCCTTAGAGACAACAGGTGTCACCCCCTGTGGAAAAAATATCAGGGCAAGGGGGCGTCCTGCATGAAAATCTTTTTTCATCCCAAACATCACAAATTCTGACAATACATTGCCTGACCTGAGAAAACAGACACTTTCCAGGCGGGACCGTTTACCCACCGCCCACAGGCATATCCTGAGCCGCCACATAACCTACCGGCTTGAACATCTGAGGGAGTACAAAACCGCCAGGCTCCCCCTGTTTTTCATCTCGTTCAGAAGCGAGGTGTCCACCAGGGAAATCATACTCTCCCGCCTGCTCCGGGGCAGGCCGGTAGTTGTACCCAGAACAGACATTTCCAAAAGACGGCTGGAGCTTTTTCTTATCCGTGACTGGAAAAAAGATATTGTTGCCGGGGCCTACGGCATTCCCGAACCTGACGCCCAAAGGTGCAAAGCAGTCACACCGGGAAACATTGATCTGGTAATAGTGCCTGGCTCTGTCTTTGACCTCAGATGCGGCCGATTCGGTTACGGCGGCGGCTACTATGACCGGTTCCTTTCCACAGAAGCGCCTGACGCCGTAAGGGTGGCCCTTGCCTTTGATTTCCAGGTCAGGCCCGCCATCAACACCAAGACACATGATGAGCCCATGGACATGATCATAACGGAAAGCCGGATTATCCGTTGCTCACCCTGACATGAGGGACGGCAATCCATCCGGCCCGCGGTGGCTCCGTATTATTATTTCCTTTGACCATTGTCCCTGTATGCAGTATCTACATGGTCAGGGACACCTTTAACAGCAAAGCGGAAAACAACAAACCCGGTCAAGTCATGAACAAGTACACAGGAGCACATGTAAGCGCTGCCGGAGGCGTGCAAAACGCCCCTGAAAACGCAAAAAAAATAGGCGCGACGGCATTTGCGCTTTTTACCAAAAACCAGAGGCAGTGGAAGGCAAAACCTCTCTCCCCTGAAAACATATCCGCTTTCAGGAAAAACCTTGCTGAAAGCGGCATATCACCTTCCCACATACTCCCCCACGACAGTTACCTGATAAACCTTGGTCACCCTGATGCTGAAAAACGTAGAAAATCACTGGAGGCCTTTGTGGATGAACTTGAACGATGCAGGCAGCTTGGACTCCGCATGCTCAATTTTCATCCGGGAAGCCACCTGAATCTTATCAGCGAGGAAGAGTGTCTGGAAAATGTCATAACCTCTCTTGACTCGGCATCTGAACAGGTCGGTGACATAATCATGGTAATTGAGAATACAGCCGGGCAGGGCACAAACATAGGGTACAGCTTCAACCACCTGGCCCATATTATAAATGGAGTAAAGCGCCCTGAGAGAATGGGGATATGCATAGACACCTGCCACCTGTTTGTCTCTGGCCATGACATCCGAAGTGCTGAAACATTCAACAGCACCATGACGGAATTCGACAGACAAATCGGATTCAAATTTCTCAGGGGCATGCATCTGAACGACTCCAAAAAACCCCTTGGAAGCCGGGTTGACAGACACCACTCCCTTGGAAGAGGAGAAATTGGCTGGGAGGCATTCCGCCTGATCATGACAGATCAACGGTTTGACAACATGCCCCTTATACTTGAAACCCCGGACCCCGAACTCTGGCCTGAAGAAATAGCGGTATTAAACGGTTTCGCCGGGCCGCAGCCATCTGCGAGCGGCAATGCAGATGGAAAATAGACACATCACGGACTTCAGCCGTGAACTGAACAGGGAGCAGCTCCAGGCAGTGGAAACCCTGGAAGGACCGGTGCTTGTGGTGGCCGGGGCCGGAAGCGGAAAGACGCGCACACTGGTTTACAGGGTCGCAAGACTAATAGATCACGGTATAGACCCCGCTTCCATCCTGCTTCTTACCTTTACGAGAAAGGCGGCCCAGGAGATGCTCACAAGGGCCGCGAAACTGGTGGGCGAGGCGTCACACAGCGTGGCAGGAGGCACATTTCACGCTTTCAGTCACAGAATGCTCAGAAAATATGCCCATTACGCCGGATATCCGTGCAATTTTACCATCATGGACAGGGGAGACGTGCAAAGCCTCATGAACATGCTCGCACGGGAGATGAAACTTGCCGGACCAGGCACAGGCAAAAAATTTCCCGGGAAAAGTGCCCTGGCCTCCATGTCCAGCAGAATGGCAAACACCGGATTTGACACCTTCACCCTTGTTCAGAGGCAATACCCGCATCTTGAAAATATTGCCGGCAGTCTTGACATGCTCTTTACAGCCTATGGCAACTACAAGAAAAAACACGCCCTCATGGACTATGACGACCTTCTGAATGTGTGGAGAGACATTCTCAAGGAGCATGAGGATGTGAGAAAAAGCGTGGGAGAACAGTACAATTTTATAATGGTGGATGAATACCAGGATACAAACGCCGCCCAGGCTGATATCATACGCCTTATATCCGAAACACATGGGAATGTCATGGCAGTGGGCGATGACGCCCAGTCCATCTACTCATTCCGTGGCGCCACAATCAGAAACATCCTTGACTTTCCCAAACTGTTTTCCGGCGTCCGCATAATAAAACTTGAGAAAAACTACCGTAGCACCCAGCCCAACCTTGACTGCACCAACACCATCATAGCAAACGCCTCTGACAAGTTTGCCAAACGGCTTGTGGCCCAGCGCAAGGGAGGGGTAAAACCTGTGCTTTTCAGGGCAATGGATGAACAGGAACAGGCCGGATTTGTCGCGGGTGAAATCCGCGACATGCTTGCGCAAGGCAGCGAACCATCTGAAATAGCAGTACTTTTCAGGGCAGGATTTCACTCTTACAGCCTGGAAACCGCCCTGAAATACGCGGGCATACCCTTTGAAAAACGCGGGGGCATAAAACTGGTGGAGGCAGCGCATGTAAAAGATATTCTCTCCATAATGCGTCTGCTTATTAATCCCTTTGACAAAATAAGCTTCAACAGGATGACGACACTGCTTGAGGGTATAGGCCCCAAGACCTCAGACCGCATCTTTGCGGAAATCATAAAAACCGACACACCATTCCGGGAGATGGCATCATGGAAATGCCGCTCAAAGTGGATGAATCCCCTGCGTGAGGCAGGCAGGCTCCTCATGGAGCTTGAAAAAAGAAAAAATGATATTGCTGGAAACCTGGAAGTTGCCATCGAATGGTACAAGCCACTTCTTGAAAGGAATCACCCTGAAGACTACCCGACAAGACTCCAGGAACTCCAACAGCTCAGGGTGATCTCCGAACGATACGATTTTCTGGAAGAGATGCTTGCTGACCTCTCCATTGACCCGCCTGAACATGCCGGGGAAGACAATTCCGACAAGATTGTACTCTCCACCATACATTCGGCAAAGGGGCTTGAATGGAAAACCGTATTTATAATCTCCCTTGCCGAGGGACGCATGCCGTCCCCGGCCGCCACGAAACTTCCAGGAGAAATTGAAGAGGAACGGCGGCTTTTCTATGTTGCCGCAACCAGGGCAAAGGACTTTCTTTTCTTTTGCGTCCCGGCGTTTATCAATCTCCATGGAGCCGGACTGATACCGGCATCCCCATCCAGATTCATAGAGGAACTGCCTGAATCTCTTTTTGAAACAAGGTCAAGGACAGACATGGACCAAAACGCCGGCCAGACCGGAGCAGGCAGAGTGGAGAGACGCTATGCATCTGACAAACAGGACAACACCTCTTTTCCTCCGGGATGCAGGGTAAGGCATCCGGTATTCGGACGAGGAACCGTTACCAGCGTACTTGGACCATTAAAGATAAAGGTCATGTTTGATGTGGGTGGCGTCAAGACACTCAGGACAGATTACGCCTCCCTGAGCAAACTGTCAGGATAACAAGGGCGCCTGACTTCTAACAACGAAAAAACATTGCAAGACCGCCATCCACGCACGGTACGTTGCCATACTGTAATCAGAGTGAAACGTACTACCTCCTGTTTCAACATACTGATTTTTCAACTCCCCAACTTCTTGCGCCCAGACAAAAATCCGCCTTTTCAGAAGATACGCCACTACTGTCGCCCTTCATGTCAAATTTTTTTCTTGACATTGCATCTCAAAGCCACTATCCTTAATAATTAAGATTAACTTAATCTTGTTAATCAGTTTTAATTGGTTTTATTTACATTGCGATTTAGGCAAGAAAGGAGGGCTCCATGACAATCAACAGCATAGACTCCCTGAAAAAGCAACGCGACATCATACACCAGATAGACTGGACCATGACACCTGAAAAAGCGGTTGACATGTACCTTGAATGGGGGGCGGGCTGGACCCGTGGCAATGATTTTGTCAGAAGCGCCGATGATGAGTCAATATACTTTGTTCTGTATGACTGGGAAACCCCTCCACAGGCTACACTGCTCAGGAGGTCGGCAAAAGAGGTAACGGAAATTGCGAAAATCCCTGTTGACAGCAAACTTTTCATGGAATCCATAGAAGAGGGTGGCAAACGTCCGGGAGTCGGAGTGTATCCGCCCAACAAGAAGCTGAAGGAGTGGCTCTCCAATGCCCTTGCAGGCCCTCCTGTTGAACTGAACAACTAATGACAAGGACGCTGCGGTAACAATATCCCGGGTTATTTCATACCTAACCGGCATAAAGAAAGGCTGCCTAACCGGCAGCCTCCCCCAAACACACCCCAACACCCTGAAATGTCGGTATCACCAGGTCATGCCAAGGATATTCCCCTCTTCCCATCAATGCCGTCAGCGTCCTTTTTTATTTTCTTGCTTTTTTATTTTTTACGGCAACCTTGAGCACCTGCCCCGGATATATCCGGCTGTTTTTGTGCAGGCCGTTTATTTTCAACAGGACATCAAGACGCATCCCGTGCCTTGCAGCTATCTTGCCAAGGGTATCACCAGGCCTTACCACATAGCTTCCCGAACTATTTTCCAGCCTGTTTTTCCCTTTACCTGAACCTGGTATTACGAGTTTTTGCCCGATTCCAAGACTGTTCCCCTTGAGATTGTTGGCTTTTTTCAGCTCATAGGTACGAATATTGAATTTTCTGGCAATATCCCACAGGGTATCTCCCTTTCTGACCACATACTGACGGCCAGGCAACAGGGCAGGCGGTTTTGAGGAAATGGCCGCGTATCTGCCACGGGTTGGTATCTTAAGCACCCTGCCCGCCCTTATCATCCTCGTGCTTCTCAGACGGTTGGCCCTGGCAATGGCCCTAACACTGCTTCTGTAACGCGCCGCTATCCCGGAAAGGGTCTCACCCCGTCGAACCCTGTGCTTTATATAGCATGTCCTGGGTGGGTGATAAGGTTTTGCCGAAGCTATAAAGTCTGCCACAGCAGCGGAGAATTTTACAGGAACCTTCAGGCTGTAAGGGCCTGGAGGTGTAACCTTGTAGCGCAGTTCAGGATTGAGCCCCACAAGCACATCCCTATCAAGGGAAAGGGCCTTTTCAACATCCCGCAATCTCACCTGCTTGTTTATCCTGATTGTCACATAGTTTACCGGCTCTTCAACGTCTCCCAGTTCAAAACCGTACTTTTCAGGATTCCTGATAATATGCAGGGTGGCTATAAACCTGGGGACATAACGGGCGGTTTCCATGGGAAGGTAGTTATAGAGATCCCAGAAATTGTCAAGGTAGTTGATTCTCTGCCGTCTGATGGCCCTCAGCACGGAACCTTCTCCACAGTTATATCCGGCAAGCACGGTCATCCAGTCACCGAAGATATGATGAAGTTCCGTCAGATAGGCAATGGCCGCCAGCGTCGCCCTTTCAGGATCAAGGCGCTGATCTATCCATGCGTTCCGCATAAGACCGAACTTGTAACCGGTAGATGGAATAAACTGCCAGAGTCCCAGGGCCCTTGCCCTTGAAAGGGCAGTGGTCTTGAATCCGCTTTCAATAAGAGGCAGCCACGACAGCTCTTCAGGCAACCCGGCCTTTTTGAGTTCCTTTACAATAAAAGGTCTGTACCGGCCTGACCTTTTGTAGGAAGCCAGGAAAAAGGCGCGTTCCCTGGTCTGGAAGCTCTTTATTTCCGCCTTCACAAGGTCGTTCATAACCATTGGAATGGAAGAAAACCTCCCGTTTACAGTGGAAAAATTTGAGGCATGTATCTCAAGAACCCTCTTGGCAATCAGGAGACGCAGGTCATCCTTCTGTTGAAGTATGTCAGGGTTATCCTCGTTTTCGATCTGAAGCAGCAGGGCATAGGCCCCGTCAAGGGCGTCAAGGGCCTTGTCAGGCTCGCCCCTGTCCCTGTATGAGCTGGCATACCTGCAAAATTTTATGGCCTTGTCAAGGCGCGACTGGTCCGGATCAACCTCGCTTCCTGCCTGCTCCACCGCACAGGAGAAGGGTTTGTCATCATCTGAAACAGCGACCTCCTGCACCTTTTCCATAGTGACATTACCATCCGTGTCAAGAACACGGGCAACCTCATGCCCGGGATCAGGGTCAGGTCCGACCGCCTTCTTTGGGACACATCCGGAAAAAACAGGAAAAAATGCCAGGCAGAGAAGTAAAAATGACAAAGTTCCCGTTCCGGGAAAACAGTAAAACAACCTATTAAAAAACATCTGTCTCCTTGAAGTAAGGGCCTGCCGCCCAGGGTATTGGTTAATCACAGCTCTTTTTTCAGCATGCAGCATGCTATGCGATTCAAAGGCCGTCCATTTTCATACTCTATATTTCCAGGATGCAATATCCTGTTCATTACGCACCCTTCATCAATGGAAAGGGTATAAAGGTCCGCTTCGGTTACAGGGGGACGTTTCACAAGCCTGCCTTCCCTGATTTCAAAGGCGTGGAGATCAAGGTCTTCACAGAGAGGACAGGTGTAAACCCGTCCGTTTGGAAAGACAAAATAGTTGTCAGCCACAACACCGGCGCACTCAAACCTTTCATCCCTTTCCAGAAACACCGCCGGATATGTTACCCTCATGCCAAGGGAAGCGGCCTTGCGGGCAACGTCAGGCACAACGGCCTCCCACTCTTTCCTTCCAAGTTGCAGGGACTCATCATGATTCATGGCCGGATTGCCCCTTATGCCTATTACCTGAATAAAGAAACGTCTTACCCCGAGAGATGCAAGAAGTTCAGGCATGTTTTCAAGGTCATGCAGGTTCATCCTGTGCGCGGTGAAGATGGAACTCGCGTTAAAGCCAAGTTTTACAGCTCGTTTTATGCCTTCAGTACACGCATCAAAGGAACCTTCACCCCTTATGGGGTCATTTACCTCCGGCCTGGAGCCGTCAAGGCTGAAACTGAAAAAATCCACCAGGTCAGGGGAGGTCTTTTCAAGAATATTGTTAAACAGGTAACCGTTTGTGTCAACTGTTACAGAACCGTAGCCCAGCCGCCTTGCTTCCTCTATGGCAAAGGGAAGGTCAGGATGCATGGTGGGTTCTCCCCCCAGAAAGATTACATTGCTCTTTTCAGGCAGGGAGACTTCTTTAAGAAAACGTGAACCGCTCCTTGTGTGTTTTGCAAAGATCTCGAGCCACTCTTTAATTGCCGATGCGTCAAGACTGTTGGCGCCGTGCCTTGCACGGTTTATGTAACAGTGACGGCACCTGAGATTGCACGCTGTCAGTATATGAAAAAAAAGATTGCGGGTCTCCCGTCTGAATTCAACTGTGCGATTACCGGACCCGGACATTTTATGATCCTGTTTTCTCTGATAGGATGTGACGGCTCAGAAGGCTCTCTTTCCAGTAATCCAGATCAGGATTGCCAAAAAACGCCCGGAAAAGCTCAAGGGACCTGTTTCTGCCCACTCCACCCGTGATATGTCTGTCATAACCGGCATAAAGATGAAATCTTCCATCTTCGGCAAGGGAACCGCTTTCAACTGGAACGGCAGTAAAGGTCCTGGAAAAATCAAGGCCGGCTGCCCCGCCCATTACATCCTCAAGGGCGTAAACCGTACGGTTAATGCCGTTTAGTATCAACGCCCCCATACACATAAGGCATGGTTCAAGTGTAATGTAGGCTGTAACCCCGCCATGTGAATCGTGTCCAGGCATGCCATTTTCCCTCCATGACCTGAGTGCCATTATCTCGGCATGGTCAAGTTCATTCCGGACATCTCTTTCTGTATGCAGCCTGGCCCCCTCGGCAACAACCCTTCCATCAGCCACAAGCACACACCCGACAGGAAACTCCCCCATCTCCAGGGCCTTTTCCGCAAGCCCAAGGGCTTTTTCCATAAAAAACAGATCGTGTTCAGGCAACGGTTCAATCTGTCTCGTCATATTTTCAGAAACCTGCCGTCTTTGCAGAAAAAAGCCTGTCAACTGGAGAGAAAGCCGCTTTCAGGATAAATGAGCCAGACACTTTGCGCGTATGACAGAATAATGTGAAACAGTTCATGATTAACAGCCAAGATCATCATGGCGA
>CAYXYO010000076.1:0-3135 GCA_964469365.1 uncultured Desulfobacterales bacterium
AGGCTTGAATGCGGATTCAGCCAGGGCTTCTCTGTCCTTACAGGCGAGACCGGGGCGGGCAAGAGCATCATAGTCCAGGCGATAAGGCTCCTGCTTGGAGCGCGGGCTGACAGCGGCGTCGTGAGGTCCGGGGCTGAAAAGGCAGTTGTCCAGGGCGTTTTCAGCCTGACAGCGGAGAAGGCGGGGCTTCTTGATGATGCCGGCATACCATGTGACGATTCTGACGAGATGGTGGTGCGCCGCATAATTTCTGCCACTGGCAGGGGGGGGCGTGTCTTTGTAAACGGTACGGTCGTCACCCTTCAGGAACTCAGGAGGCTTGTGGGCGGTCTTGTAACCATTTCAGGGCAGCATGAGTATCATGACCTGCTTAACCGCGATGTCCAGCGGCGATGGCTTGATGTCTTTGCCGGAACAGACGGGCTTGCCGACAGCATGGAAGGGCTTTGCAGGGAGCGCCGCAGGCTGGTCAGGGAGATTGAAAGCCTTGCTGAAGAGGGCAGGCGTCTGGCGGATGAGCAGGAACGGTACAGGCGGGACGCCGGGAAGATAGACAGCGTATCGCCGGAGCCTGATGAGGAAGATGGACTTGAGGCCCGTCTTTCGCTGCTCCGGTCAGCCAGGGAGCTTGGCAGCCTGGGCAGTGAGATATTCAACCGTCTTTATAATGGCAGGGGGGCTGTGTATGAAACGGTTGCAGCCTGCCGGGGCATGGTTGAAAAGATGTGCCGTTATGACAGCTCCCTTGAATCCAGGCTTTCCGAGATGGACAGCCTTGTCTATCAGACTGAGGAACTGGCGTGGGCCTTTCGGGACTATGTCCAGGAGTTGCCTGATGACCTGTCGGAATATGAAAGGGTGGAAGAGAGACTGTACAGCATCAGACAGCTCAAGAGGCTTTTTGGTCCTTCCATTGAGGATGTGATTGCCTACAGGGAGAATATTTCCAGAAAGCTGGCCATGCTTGACGGAATGGAGATAGAGCTTGCGGAGGCGGAAAAGAGACTGAGGGATTTTGATGCGGATTTTATTGAAAAGGCGTTGAAACTTTCTGACGCAAGGCAGGCGGCCTCAGAGGATTTTGCCGGCCTGGTAAGGCGTGAGCTGGCTGAACTCAAACTTGAAAAGGCCGGTTTTGCTGTTTCGGTGAGGCGCGGAGAGGAGATTTCACCATCTGATATTACGGCGACAGGGGCTGACGACGTGGAATTTCTCTTCTGTCCCAATCCAGGAGAGCCTTTTCGCCCCATGGCGGCCATCGCATCCGGCGGTGAGCTTTCAAGGGTTATGCTTGCCGTGCGTTCGGTTCTGGCCAGGAAGTCAGGCGCGGGAGCTGTGATATTTGATGAGATAGATGCTGGAATAGGCGGGGAGATTGCCGGCAGGGTAGGACAAAAACTCGCGGCCCTTGCCCGTGGCGGCCAGGTTATTGCCATTACCCATTTCCCCCAGATAGCCGCGGCAGGCGATGCGCATTACAGGATAGAAAAGGACGTGGTGGACGGCAGGACTGTTTCGGATATTGTGAAACTTGACATGGAGGGCAGGCTTGAAGAGCTTGCCCGTATGCTCGGCGGAGAAAAGGAGGCGGCAAGGCAGTATGCAGGCGAGCTGTTTGGTGCTTTTTTCAGGGGGACTTGACAGTATCCTGGCCTGCAAGGTGCTACAGAAGGCAGGCATAAAGGTTACCGCCCTTAAATTTGTCACCCCGTTTTTTGGAAGCAGCGCCCTTGGAGATGAAGAAAGGGCGGGCAGGGCCATTGGCGGGAGGTATGGCATTGACTGCCGGGTTATCGATATATCCGGGGATTATCTCAGGATGGTGGTTGACCCGCCTCACGGTTATGGCAAACACATGAATCCCTGCATTGACTGCAAGATACTTATGGTCAAAACCGCACTTGGGCTGCTGGATGAATATGGGGCTTCCTTTGTGGCTACCGGCGAGGTTCCGGGGCAGCGACCCATGTCCCAGCGAACAGACACCCTTAGGATCATCGAGAGGGAAAGCGGTGCCGAGGGGCTGCTGTTGAGACCGCTTGCCGCTTCACTGTTCAGGCCTGTCAGGGCAGAGGAGGCAGGGCTTTTTTCAGGCAGAGACCTGCCCCTCATAACCGGCCGGGGCAGAAAGGAGCAGATGAAACTGGCAGAGAAATTCGGTATCGAGGACTATCCCTCTCCGGCAGGGGGCTGCGTACTTGCCGACCCCATCCTTGGGAAACGTTTTGAAAAACTTTTTTCCATGAGGCCTGCGCCCACGGTAAATGACATCCTTCTTGCCAGGACCGGACGTCATTTCCTGTTGCCGGACGGCGCCTGGTTTGTGGTTGGGCGCAACAGACGGGAGAACGAGAGGTTAAAGAAACTGGCTGTTGCCGGTGACATGATAATGCGTTTCACCGGCGTTCCCGGGCCGTTTTCAATACTGCGCCACATCTCCGGCACAGCCGTTGCCGGTCAGGCTTGTGAGCAGGGGGCGGAACTCCTGGCGCGCTATGTTACAAAAAGGGGAGAGGGGCGGATTGCCGTTAATGTTTCACAAGTGGATGCGAATGGAGAAATTTCCTTCATTCGGCAGATAGAGAGGCCCGAACAGGCATCACGGGATATAATAAAGAGGTTGATGTTTTGAAAAATAATGAGCTTTCCGGTTCCGTAACAGGCAGTTCATCCTTTCTGCGCGGCAGGGCCAAGCTGGAAAGGCCTGTATGGCCGCTGTGCAATCTTTTTCTGATGCTCTGTCTTGCCTCTCCCTACGAAAGGCCTGACGCCCTGCTCACTGAACTGCCTGACGAGGTGGAAGCCGGAGAGAACCTCTATTCAGACCCGGTGGCCATCCTGAAACGGTTTTCAGACATACTTTTTCCATTTGCCAGGTTTCTCCGTGGCGACGGGCCTGGCAACCCTGAAGAAGAAAAGGCGGCCGCCCTGCTTGTTTCAAGGAGTTCATCCCTTGCAGACCTCTCGGGCGAGCGGCCAGACCCCTTTGACGCCATGTTTGCCCTGTGCAGGCAGGATATATTGGCAAGGGAACTTGAGGAGATAAACTCCCTGCTCTGCGGCCCATGCGGATGCGACATCTGCTGCACCGGTCCGGGTGTTGAGGCTTCCCATGATTTTTTTGAAATACCCCTC
>CAYXYO010000077.1:0-13719 GCA_964469365.1 uncultured Desulfobacterales bacterium
GGGCATACGCAAAGGAACTCGATGCCAGGGGCTTTACAGACGTTCTCAAGATAGTTGTGGTGTCTGACGGCAAGAAGGTGTGGGTAAGGGTGGTGGAGTAACGGCATGGGCGTTACGCAGGAGCAGTGACACGACTGCCAATTTATTTATGGGTCTCTCATTCTCATTGACATATTCCACTCATACCCCTGTATACGCCCACAGATACTTTGCCGCGACAAAGAAGATGGATGCAGCCAGGATAATCTTGATAACCCTTGCGGGCATGAATTTCTGCACCCTTGCCCCGCAGTACATGCCAGCGGTTCCGCCTATGCCAAAGAGGAATCCAAGCAGCCAGTCAGGCGCCACTGACATACCCGGATAAAACGGAGCGAGGAGCTGATAAAAGGCCACGCCGGCAACAGATGTCACAAAGGTGCCCATCAGGGCAGCCCCGGCAACGGTATAGACTGGCAGGTTGAAAAAGCTCACAAAAAACGGTGCGATGATGGCTCCACCGCCTATGCCGTAAACCCCTCCCACAATGCCTACAATCAGACTCAGGGCTGAAATCCCAAAGGTGTTCACAGTAAAATTCCTGCCATAGAAATCGTATGATATGGAGGCAAGGGTAAACTCTCTCACCTGAATGCGGGGCAATTCCATCTCTCCGGCATCTGCGTTAAAATTTTTCACAAGCTCCTGAAATTCCTCCTCTGCTGATCTCCCACCCTTTCCGCTTCTGTCAGGCGCGGAGAAGATATCACGCACAAGCCGGTAGCCTATGTAAAGCAACACAAAAGCGGCAAATATCTTGAATCTTACAGGGTCGGGAAGGTATTTGACCCTTATGACCGCCCCTGCCAAAACACCTGGCAGGGTGCCTGCAATCACAACCCAGGCAAGGGGCCAGACCATGCGGCCTTCCCTGACATAACGGTAAACTCCGCCCGGAATGGCCACTATATTGAAAAGCTGGTTGGTCGCGCTTACAGCAGGGGTGTTAAACCCCAGGACGCTTATCTGGAACGGCAGGAGCATAAAGGCCCCTGAAACGCCGCTCATGGAGGTAAAGAAGGAGATGCTGAAGGCAACCGCCGGTGGAATCAACGGATTGATATGGATATCTGCAACCGGAAAATACATATATGTCCCCCACTGTAATTGACTCTGCGCGCTGAACAGGAAATCCTGTTGTCAGGGCGTCCCGCATATCCAATGGATACAAATCTCAAAAACCATGTTCAGCCAAGGTAATACAGAGACATTCAAACCACAATGTGAATTTTCCCCACCTGGTCAGTGTGCAACATCATGTTCCGGCACATCCTCACGCCTGCCCTCAACCCAGACGCGGCAGCGCTGCCTCATGCCATCAAAGAGCTCATAAAATATCGGCACATACACAAGGGTAAGAAAAGTCGCAACCATTAACCCGCCTATTGCCACTACCGCAAGTGGAGAAAGACGCTCCAGCCCCAGGGCGCGCTGGGCGGCAATGGGCAGCATGCCTGCAATGGTCCCTGACGCGGTCATAAGAATGGGACGGGTTCTGATCCTGACAGCCTGTTCTATCGCCTCCCTGAGCTCTACGCCCCTTGACCTTGCCTTTTCAATAAAATCAATCAGGAGAATAGAGTTGTTGACAACAATACCGGCAAGAAGAATCATCCCCATGTTGGCAGGCATGCAGGCGTGACGGTCAACCAGCACAAGTCCCCATGCCGCCCCTATCATGGAAAGGGGAATGGCTGTCATAATGGTTACGGGATTGATCCACGACCGGAATGTGGGCGCCAGCGAGAAAAACAGCAGGATAACCGCAAACCCCAGGGCCTTTGCCAGCCTCTTGCCAGCCTCTCCCATATTCTTTATCTCTCCCTCATGTGAAAGTGTGTAACCCGGTGGGATCTGCAATCCCTCCAGGGCCTTTTCAATACGGGTCTGAAGATGTGTTATCGCAGAGGTGCTCCTGTAGCCGTATATATCAACTGAGGATTCAAGGGCCTGTCTCGTGAACCTTGTACGCGTAATCACCTTGCGCGCCCTGACAAGCTCTCGCAATGGAACAGGGCCGTGAACTGAAGGAATGAATATGCTGCCAAGCCCCTTGAGACTTTCACGTTCATTCAGGGGATAACGCACCCGTATGAGATGCCCGTCCTCCCCTGGCACACGAAGAACAGACGCGCCGGCGCCTGCAAGGGCAATGGCAAGCTCCCTGCTTATAGAGACGGGATCAAGGCCATATTTCGCTGTCCTCTCCACATCCACATCAAGCATGACATCATTTCTGTCCATTGTCCATGAACGGCTGACAGTGGTAAGGCCAGGCACTGTCATAAGCCTTGAAAGCACGTCGTCTGCCAGGGCGTCAAGCACCATGGGGTCAGGCCCTGTTATCATGATGTCAACAGGAGCGGCAATGGATGAAAGTGGAGTCGCGCCAAAATCGAACACATCAAGATTCATTACGCCTGGAATCAGGGCGCACCTTTCACGTATTTCGTCCTCTATCTGCCACACGCTCCTGCTCCTGTGAAAACGATCAACAAAATGAACTGTTATCATGCCCTGCTGCGGTATCCTCCCCGTTCCGAAACTCACAACCCCGGGCTCCGCGCCAACAGTTGTTGAAACCAGTTCAACACCTTCCATTGCCTCAACTGTTTTTTCAATATTTTCCGCTATCCTTTCAGTTGCCGAAAATGACGTTCCGGCATCGGTCTCAAAACTTATCTTGATGATTCCCGCATCCATTGGCGGCATGAGATCCCTGCCGGCAAGAGGCATTACAAGTTTAACACTTACCACCAGCAGGACGATTCCGGGAAGGATAAAAAGGAGCTTGTGGGAAAGTGCAAAATGGATCAGGTTTGCGAAGAAATCCCTCACAGGATTGACAACCCATCGGCCAAAAAGGTCAGCAACCCTTTCCAGCATGTTCCTGTCAGGATTCCTCTTCATGATATAGGGGGCAAGGAGCGGAATCACAGTAACGGAGATGACATAACTCGCAAGCAGGGACAGGGCAAGAACAACTGTGAACTGTCTCAGGATTTTCTGGACATAACCCCCTATGAACATAATAGGCACAAGAACAATTATGGTCGTATATGTGCCTGACCAGTCGGCAAGGAGTATCTCGTTCAGTCCATCAACAACTGCCTGATGAATATTCTTGCCAAGCTCCTGATAATGACGGTCTATATTTTCAATCACCACTATGGCGTCATCAAGCAGCAGGCCCACTGCCACTATAACGGCCGTAAGGGTGACAATGTTAAGCTCATAATCAAGAACATACATGAAGGCAAAGGTGAGGAAGTATGTAAACGGTATGGAAATGGCGGCAAGAAGCGACATCCTCACATTGGCAAGCATGATAAAGAGCATGCCCACTGTCATAATGACCGCATCCCTCAGGGCGTCCACCATATTGCTTATGCTGGTCTCTATAATCCGTTTCTGGGTATCTGCCACTTCTATGCGAAGTCCGGGAAAAGCCGCTCTTATGGACGGGAGAGCAGTCTCAACAGCCTTGATGGTAGTAGTGACATGTCCCTTTTCAGGTCTCATTATATTTATGCCTATGGCGGCCTTTCCATTGCCCCGGTAAAGGGACTGACGTTCCCGGAACGATGTGTTGATGGAGGCAATATCACCAAGGCGTATGTCCCCTCCGGGTTCATGCCCGACTACAATGGACTGAAGCCTGCCCTTTTCGAGCTTCTCGCCAGCGGTCTTTACAAGCACCTGATCCCGTTTACGAATCACAAGGCCGTCAGGTATGTTAAGATTCTGAGCCCTTATTGCCATAACAACCTGTTCCAACGAGAGGTTGTGAGCATGAAGCCTGACAGGATCAACGGCAATCTCCACTTCAGGGAAATACCCCCCGAAGACCTCCACGTCCGCCACATCAGGTATCCTCAAAAAGGCCTCCCTCAGCTCATTGTCAGCGAGCTGCCGCACCCTTGCGAGGTCAAGCCCTGAACCTTCCACAGGAGAAACCGCGTATGTAAATACCGGATTCGTCGCGTCACTGACGCGAAATATCTCCGGGGGCCGGATATCCGGCGGAAGACCCGCCTCTATCCGTTTAAGGGCGTTGGCAACATCCGTAGCGGCGGCATCAAGGCTTTTCGCATACTGAAATTCCACGCTTACAGCAGTCATCTCGTCCTGGCTCACGGACTTCACTTTCCTGACAAGGTCAACTGTGGAAAGTTCCTTTTCCACAACACGCGTAACCTTGTCTTCAACGTCAGACGCTGAAGCCCCGGGCCACGGTACAAGGACAACAATTACAGGATAGTTGGCGTCAGGGAAAAGATTAAGAGGCATGGCCCGGAAACCTATGACGCCAAATGACACCGCAAGTAAAAGCAGGGATGTAATCAGATAGGGGCTGTCAAGGAAATATTCAATAAATGTACGCCTCTTCATTGTCAAACCCCTTTGTCTGAAAGTCCGGCAACCAGCTTCACCCTTTCTCCTTCATGCAGTCTCAGCAGGGCGCTTTCAACTCCGTTCACCACATCAACCCCTCCACTGTCAAAGTCGCCACGCACAACAGCCCACTCATCTCCCATGTAAAGCACCTTGACCGGCACAAGATGGACAACATCCTGCGCGACAACAAAAACCGTGGCTGAATCGCCATGCTCAAGCATCGCGTTCAACGGGACCTTCAGACCACGTTTTTCACCTGTCTGGATACGAACAGACACAACAGAGCCTGAAGGAAGGCCAAAGGGCCTCGCACGCAGGTCTATCTCCACGACCCCCATGGTGCCGGCCCTGACTGCGGGATGGATGCGGCTTACGTCAGCAACAATCACATCATCCGGATTATCTTCTTCAAAACTTCTCATGCCGTCAGGCTGAACTATTACCCTTCCACCCTCTCTTATCAAAGGTATCTCTCCCTGAGGCACCCTGACCTCCAGGTAGTAGCCCGCATCCGGCGACTCCATGGAGAGCACAGGCTTGCCAGGCATGGCAAGAGCCCCGGGATCCATGAAACGGCCTGTTATTATGCCATTAAAGGGGGCCTCAAGCCTTGTATATGAAAGAGCTGTTTCTGCGGAATGCAACTGTTTTTCCAGGGCCGTGACCTCTGCCCTGGCAGAGTCCCTTGCTGATTTTGACAGGTCAAAGGCCTGTCTGCTCACAGCCTTTGCCTCAAGGAGCCTCCGGTCACGCAGATATATCGCCTCAAGTGCGGCGGCAGATGTACGGGCAGCGGCAAGCCGCGCTTCAAGGGCAATAACGGCATCTCTCTGTTCCCTGTCATCAAGCATGGCAAGAAGTTCTCCAGCATCTACCCTGACGCCTTCCCTGACCTTTACTTCCATGACCCTGGCAGTTATGCGGGGCGCAATATCCGCAGAAAGTTTGGGCTCAACAGTTCCAAGGTACTTTTCAAAAACGGCAAAAACGCCCATTGGGGCCCTGACAACAGTTACAGGCGTCATGGTCCTGACCGGCCCCGGAGTCGAGGCAAGTTCAGCCTTTTTCTTTTTTACAACCAGCAAACCGCCTGCCACCATGAGCGCGAGCACAACCACTACCACAATTATCTTTACAATATTACGCATTTTCATATTCCGTTTCATAGTCGACAAGCCCTATCTCCCTGTCCGCCCTTCCACACATCTTCCGTAACCAGCGTCTATAATCCCTGCGGCCAAACGCCACGCGACAAGGGCCGCATGGTAAGCGTACAATGCGCCGAGCCTTGACGCGGCAGCGTCTGACCATGAAGCCTGGGCAAGCAGACAATCTGTCACGGTTCCAGCTCCGGCATCATACTTCAGCTTCTCTATTCTCCATGCCTCCCTGGCGCTTTCAAGGGCAGTTTCAGCAGCGACAAACCGCTTTCTTGACTCACGGATGGCTGACATTGCGTTTTCCACCTCTGTCATGGCGACAAGGCGTGCCTGACGAAGTTTCTCCTCTGCGGCAAGGGCCGATGCCCTGGCCTGATGTATCCTTGCTTCAACGGCTCCTCCACTGAAAAGATTGAAGGTAAGCCCCACCCCTGCCTGCCATACCTCTTCATCGCCTTCAAAACCGCTGCCCGCACGCCTTCCATAATCACCGGAAAGGGCAAGGGTGGGCAGGTGATAACCCTGCATGAGTTCAACCTGTTTCCTGGCAAGCTCAACCTGTTTCCTGGCCTTTCTTATGTCAGGCCTGTTTTCAATATCAATTGACAAGGCTAAAGGGGTATCGTTGTCAGACGGTTCACCCAACACCCCAATCGGCTCAAAACTCCATGAAGGTTCCCTGCCAAGCATTCTGGCAAGCAGACGTCTGGTCCTCTCAGACTCTTCCATTGCTGAAGTCAGCGCCTGTTCATCAAAAGCGACCCTGGTATCCATGTGCATCAGGTCAACAGGCGGAACACGCCCCACATCGAGACGGACCTTTACGTCGGCCCTGGCCTTTTTGACTGCTTCCAGCACTGTGTTCCTGCTTTTCACAAGCTCTTCAAGATAAAGAATACGGTTAAAGGTATTGGTGATGCCAGCCACAAGCTCCTGCCTGGAAAGGTGCAGGCTCTCCCTTGAAATCGCCTCGGAAATCTCTGCCAGGGAAAGCCGGGTCCAGTTTCTGCCTCCCTCAAAGATGGGTATCGTCATGGCAAGGCCATAGGAATAATGGTCCCTGCTGAAAACCGGCGAACGGCCTCCGAACTCCTTTATCGGAACAACGGCAGCCGGGTCACTCCCCCTCATATAACCGGCATAGGCATCTATTCTCGGCATGAACTCTCCCATGGCAGCCTGCTTGCCGTGAAAGGCAGCCTTTACTTCATGGCCGGCTGACTTGAGGAGAGGGCTTTCAGAAAGTCCTGTTTCAATGGCATTATCCAATGAAAGGGTTTCAGACCAGCCTGATACCGGACAAAGTAACTGCCCCAGCAACCACATTGTCTGAAACAGGAAAAAAAGATAACTACGCATGGCAGGGAAACACCTCCGGCAACCAATTAATGACAGGAAAGCAACAAGATTATTTTCCCAGTATTGTTTTCACTTCTTCCACGGATAACAGTTTACCTGTACTCACTACCTCTCCATCCACCACAACGCCGGGAACTGACATCACCCCACGGGCTGCTATTTCCCCCATTGCCGTAACCTTTTCAACATCCGCCTCAATGTCAAGCTGTCTAATAGCCTCCCTTACATTGGCCTCAAGGGTCTGGCACCTGGGACAACCCGGCCCGAGAACTTCAATTTTCATCTTTACTCCTCCTGATTAAAACAGTCCTGTAAAAATCCGACACACCGCGGCCACTCCATGGCAACACAATTACCGGTTCTCCAGGCACAGCGTATTATCAACCTTTTCATAGCAGTTGCCGCCAATAATATTTTCAGGACGCCTGCACTGATCTTCGGGAACAATGATATACGATGCCCCATGATATTCCGGCGCGCAGGTACAGCAATATTTTTTACAGCAAACAAGACCAGTTACACTTTCATCCAGTTCAAACTCAACTGTTTTGCTGTTCACCTTCAGGGTATATGCGCCCACTGGCAAACCTTCCGCACTTAAAAGGACCTGCCTGGTGAAAGGCACAAGCTGCTGTGTGCACATCACACCTTCCCTCACCCTGCTGACAAGGGCCACATGAAAAACAGAGCCCCGACGCGCCTGAACGATTTTGTCAAGGCTGGCACATCCGTTGGGCAAGGAACCTTTTATGGTCACGGTAACAGTCTTCTCCTCCTGTCTTGAAGATGGAAGTGAAACAGTTACGCTGTCAATACTGGCCAGCGAAAGGATTTTGCCGCCTGCAAGAGACCATTTGCCATCATCATCAAGGTGAAAAGTGACATCACCGGCAACGCTGTTGTTGTCCAGGATGATTACCTCAGGCACAACAAGCATCCTGTCGCCATATACCGGGCTTTCAGCGTAAAGGGCATTAAGGTGAAATGTGAAAACGAGAAACAGAATGAGCAATACAGTCTGTCTTGTCATAATGTTACCTCCTGTTATTATTAAAGGTCTGACCAACCATGTCCATACCGGAGGAAAAGCCATCTTTGCAAAGCCGCTACAGCCCCGGAAAAACATTGGCAAATAGATTGAACATATATCCCACCAGAATAATGGTCACGGTCACTATGCCTGCGAAAGCAGCTATCAACTGTTTTTTGAGCACCTGGCTCAAAATCACCATTTCCGGAAAGGAAAGGGCTGTTACCGCCATCATAAAGGCAAGGGTGGTTCCCAGGGGAAGCCCCTTTGCCATAAGGGCCTGCACAATCGGAATGACGCCCGCGGCATTGCTGTAAAGCGGGACGCCAAGGAGAACGGCAAAGGGTACTGCGACAGGATTGGACGGCCCCGCGTATCTGATGAGAAAATCCTGCGGCACATAGCCATGCACCAGGGCTCCCACAGCAATGCCTGCCAGCACATATATCCATATCCTGCCAAGGATATCCCGCACATATCCCCTGGCATAACGGACACGCTCAGCCCAAGTCATTTCAGGTATTTCAGCATCACCCATCCTTATCTCCCATACATATTCAGCCACATACCGTTCCATATTCAGCTTTCCGATTACAACACCGGCCACAATGGCAACCAGCAGCCCTGTAACAAGATATACAGCGGCAATTTGCCAGCCAAACAGGCCCAAAAGCAGCACCAGGGCCACCTCGTTTACCATGGGCGACGCTATTAAAAAGCTGAATGTTACCCCCAGGGGTATGCCTGCCTCTACAAAACCGATAAAAAGCGGACATGCCGAGCAGGAACAGAAGGGAGTGACAACTCCGAGAAGGGCTGAAAGAATGTGTCCGGCAAGAAGGTTGCGGCCGGCAAGAAACCTGCGGGTGCGCTCCGGCGGGAAAAAACTTCTTGCCACCGACACCACAAAGATTACAACGATGAGCAGGAAAAATATCTTGACACTATCTTCAATGAAAAAATGCAGCGCTCCGGCAAGACGGCTGCCCTTCTCCAGCCCCGGACAGGAATAGACCAGGATATCTGCCAACATTCCAAACATGTTAACGCCTCCTTACATTCTCAACATACGGCAGAACCAGGAAAATTGTGCGATCTGCCTGGTATACCCGGGGGACACGGAAGATTGTCGGCCATACGCACACAAAAAAACTCTATCATGCCACTGTTGCCCTTTTAAGATCGCCACATCCTGAAATGGTGCGGCGGTCAATTTTTCCCAGTTTCCCAAGCAGATTCTGGCACTCAGAATCGCTCTGAAGGCCGGAGATGACAAGCTCAAGCATCTGTCTGCCCCTGTCATCATCAGGGTCAATTGAATAGAGAGTCCATGGGCCTTCACGCCTGCTCCTTACAAATCCGGCATCTTCGAGCTGCTTCAGATGTCTTGAAACAGTGGGCTGGGCCAGGCCAAGGGCAGAGGTCATTTCGCACACGCAAAGGGACCTTGATGTGAGCATGAAAAGCAGTTTTATCCTGGTGGCGTCTGACAGCGCCTTGAGTTTACGCAAAATTGACTTCATGGTTTTCTATATATAGCTATATAGCCATTTGGCTATATATTGCAAGGGCAATGGACAAAATATATGCCTGCAAAACAAAAAAAGGGGCGGACATCCTTTGTCCGCCCCCTTGCTTTTACGGGTTATTGGTTTCCGGCCGGTTTATGGCTCCATGAAGGCATCCCACAGATGGGCGTTTACGCCTGTGGCAGCGCCACGCTCCACAGCGGCATATTCACCGTTATGAGCAACCTTTACAAAGAGATATGAACCTGTATGGCCAAGGACAACCGCGTCCGTTGCCTCATGGAAGCTGGTATCGCCTGCGCCCTTGCTTACTATCATGGCTTCAGCGCCAGCAAAGGGCAGCCTGATGATACATGCTTCATGCATGCCGCCATTTACGCCAACGGCAGCAACATAGGCAGGGAACATGCCTGCGCCGTTTACATATATGAGCTCTTCCTGGGGCATGAATCCCATCTCGGCAAGCTCCCCTTTCATGTGAGCCGGGACATAGAATTCCACAACCTGGCTCCAGGGGCTGTTTACAACCTGCCTTTCATACAGGGTTTCAAGCTCTTCCTTGGTAAGAAGTGAGTGGTCAATACCCTCTATCTCTTCACCTGTAACAGTACCGTTACTGACCATATAGAAGAGTTCTTCTGCGTGATGGTGACTCAGATGCAGTACATCCTCGGCCTTGGCGCCAAGGATCTCCATATTGTTGGCACGTACTGGCTCAACATAGGCGACTTCGCCGTCCACTACAAAAAGGCCGTCAGGATTGTTCACTACCATGCCAGCGCGCTTCATCCAGACAGGCGCTTCAGCAGGCACCTCGTCAGGTGCGTACCTGAGGAAACGATACTGTTCATCAAACCATGGAGGAGCCCAGGGCATGAAGTTGATAATACGGTCTGTGATCCTGTGCGCGCCAGCGGAAGCGCCTTCACCGGTGCTGACGCCGTGACAGTCATTACAGCTCTTGGCGCCAAGGGCCTTCTCTGCCGGAAGTATGCCGTGGCTGTCAGAGAAGTAATGGGCAGCCATGAAAAGCACAGGTTTGGGATCTGTTTCACCCTCTGCCTTGAGAACCTTGACCAGGGCTTCCTGCATGGCCCTCACGTCCTCAGGCCACCAGAGATCCGGATACATGTCGCCTGTGTGGTCAAAGATCACATAGTTGCTGTCCCTGAGTATGATCTTGCTCACATAGGGATTCTGCGCGTATGCGGGATCGTTCGGCGGGATATCCCTGAGCTCGCTCCAGGGGATATGCCCTATGGCGGTATTCATCATGAACGTCTTGATGGCAGCGTTGATCTCCCTGAGATAGAGCACCTTTGCGCCGCCATAGGCAATGTCATTCATGTCATGGTCAGGCTGCGGATTTACATCAACCCATGTAAGGATGGTAATCGGGTTGCCCACCTCTATCATTGGATAACCGTTTCTGCCGTTTGTCCAGTAGAGTGGATTGTATATCTCGTTGTTGTATTCAGACACATAATCAAGTGGGACACCGCCAGCCTTGTTCATGTTCAGGTTCAACTCATAAAAGTAGTTCCAGAAGTCAAAGGCCGGGTTTGTGGGCATGCCGTTTACGAGCTGTCCAGGATCAGGAGAACCGTTATAGTTGAAGTAATCCACCATCTGGCTCACATAATCCATGGCAACCACATTGCCTGTTCCGTCAGCTTCGATGTGCTGTGAAAGCATATTGAAATGCGGAATACCGTAGCCCGGAGATGTGCCGTAAACCGGAGAGAGGGCATACTCTGCGGGAAAGGCCATCATGTCGCCATTACCGCCAGGCAGCACATTGAAGCCGAGCCTGTTGTCAAAGTTGCCGTAGTATCCAAGTGTGTCATCAAAGGTACGGAACTTCCATGTACGCTTGTATGGCTGGTGACACACCTCACATGCTATCATGCCGATATGACGTCCGGTATTCTCACCGAACTTCTCTTCATGTGCAGATGTCGGATTGGGAGCGTCAAGGTCTTCCCCAAAGAGGTGACATCCCTCACATGTCTTGGGCTTTGGATTGTTGTCCAGGTCATTCCTGGCCATATGGGCAGTATCCGTACCCTTGAGGAAGTTATGTTTGTCTTCCACATTGCCGCTGGCACGGAGGTGACATGTGCCGCATCCCATCTTCTTGGATGACATGTGGACATCATATCCTACAGCCTCTTCATCATCTGTCCATCTTACAAACTGGCCATTCTTGACAAAGTCAGCGTCAATTCCAAGGTTGTAGAGACGGGCCTTGGTCCACTCGCTGTTACCGTGATCCTGTGTCATAACATGACACTGGCCGCACACCTTGGTCCATTTATATGAACCTATATCCTCGCTGCTGCCGAACATATCCATGTTCAAAGCAATATTATCGCCAAGGTCAGCAGTGTTGTAATATGACTTGGCAGTCCATTCGTCACCATTTTTAACAAGCTGCACATAGGTGGCAGGCATGTTGTCGCCGTTAAGGTCCAGTCCCATCATCTGGGCAACGGGCATTACATAGAAAAAGTTCGGCAGGTAGTCATGCAGGGCAACCTTGATCTGATCCTGGGGGATCACACCAGCCTGCAGATCGTTCATAACCTTCGTAAGATTGGGATTGCCATCAGGATAGAGATAGGTGGCATCTCCCATCATTGCCCTGCCCATGGCATACATCATGGCACCCTCGCCAATACCGACCATGCCGGAATAGGGTATGCCCTCACCTTCAACAAAGGGAACGCGCACATAATCCCTTACAGGGGCATTGGGGTTATCCCAGTCAGTATAGAACTTGCCTGGCTCATAGGCCCTCAACGGAAAGGGAATGGGTGCAAGCTGCTCCATCTCGGGGGGCACTGGCCCCATATTCATCTTGATCTGATATGCGTAGATAAAATCATTGAAGAATATCTGCATCATATCTTCCATGGTGGCATCCTCTGGCAGGAAACCGTTCATCTTCATATACTGTAAGAAGCCCTCAAAAAGCTGATTGATGGCAGGTCCTGCTGCCATGAGCCGCTGCATTTCATCAGCCGGGCCATTGGGATTGGCGCAGTACTCGGCCTTGATACCCCGGGGACCCCATATCTTCTGGACATTCTGGCCATAAAGAGCGTAGGGGAGACGGATGCCAGAAGCCTCAATCTGCTTAAGACCGTCTGTCCACATCTTGAACATCTCACCCACATTCTCCTTGGGCAGGGTCATCAGGGCAAGCATTTTTGTAGGCCTGCTCATACGCTGGGCCGCATTTGTATATGGCAGAGCTGTCTGGTTCAGAAGCCCTGTGGTCAAGGGCATACCCATGGAGATCCTGGTTACCTTTCCGTCGGCTCCACGCTCGGCAAAGATCATGAGACGGGGCCTGTATGCCCTGGCCTTGAGACCATCCGCCGCAGTATAGGTATATTTTTCAGGATCAATATGACACATAAGGCAGTCAGCTTCCATAACACCTGACTTGCTCCAGTCATGCCTGTACGGTTCACCGATTGCCTTAACAGTCTCGTCTATGCTTCCCTGGCTGAGGAGGGCCTGGGCTGTTGCATGAGGACCATAGGTGAAAAAGTCCCTGTCATATGTATGTGAGGCAGGCAGGGACGGGTCATCATAGGGAATGACCGTGCCGTCTTTCTGCACAACGCCCTCGGCAGGACCGCCGCCAGGATGACAGGAGTAGCATACGGCCATTTCATCCACTGTGGAGATATCAAAAAAGTATGGTTTACCCTCTGAAGTAAAGGGGTCCTTTACGCTTCCTCTCTGGCTCTTAGCCGCCAACTGGCGGTAAGAGGGAGGTCACCAGGCACCATACTGCCCGGGAGCAAGCAGATGCCCATAGGCATTGGCCAGATACTTGTACAAGGTTCCGTCATTTGCCTCATCTGACCACTGATCGCTAAGGTTTTCACCATAGGGGCCCGCGCCTTCACGGAAGTGATAGGCCCTGGTTACCGCCTGATAGTCATGACACTTTCCGCAGGTCTGCTTTGGGCTGTAAGCAGGACCGCTTACATAGACAGAACCGTTGGCTGCGGTAATTGTATCAGACATGTTAAGCTGATCCTTGACCGGGTTGCCGCTCCTGTCAAGGAGCTGAACAGCCGGATGTGCAAGGACTGCAGCCGGAAAGATTAGTCCTGCCGCAATCACGCACAGCAAAACCGTTTTAATTCCTGCCAATTTCTTTGACATTTAAGAAACCTCCCTGAAA
>CAYXYO010000078.1:0-10731 GCA_964469365.1 uncultured Desulfobacterales bacterium
GCCGGCAGCCATCTCCTCAGCCATCTCTCCTGATGTAACAAGCCTGTTATTGACATCTTCAAGCACCTGCTCAATAACCTCACCAAAACCGGGCTTGCCCGCGCTGGCGTCACTCCCTGTGCCGCCTGATGGCCCTGTCAGGGAACCGCTGACATTGTCCAATGTATCAATCTTCATAAATCACCTCTTATTTCCGACAGCTATACAGCTATACTGATGGCCTTCTGCGCCATGGACTTGGCGGTTTCAAGGGCCGTAACATTGGCTTCATAGGCCCTGGAGGCTGTCATTATGTCAACCATCTGCTCCATGACATTGACATTTGGCAATCTTACAATACCACGCGCATCCGCGTCAGGATGTCCGGGATCATATACCTCCTTGAAGGGATCCGGATCCTCCACTATTTCGGCAACACTCACACTGTAAGCCTCTTTTTCAAGCTCACTGTCAAAGGGTTCGGATATAACATCCCTTTCTTCGCCCACGTTGGCCGCCCTTTCATATGGAACAGCATGAAATACAACAGAACGGGCCCTGTAAGGGCCTCCGTCAACAGTGCGTGTTACATGGGCATTGGCAAGATTCATGGATGCGACATTAAGGCGCACCCTCTCGGCCGACATACCGGTTGCGCTCATATTGATGGAATCAAAAATGTTCATGCCTTGCCTCCTTCTGTTATGGCTGTTTTAAGAAGTTCAAATTTCTTTACGAGCATCTGCACGGCAGCCTGGTACTGAATATTGTTCTCCGCGAGCTTTGCCATCTCATGGTCAATATCCACATTGTTCGGGGTGCCTCTTTCACTGGAAACCTCAAGCTTACCCGGATGGTCTTCACTATCACCTGAAACAAAATGGAGCGGATCTGTAGCGACAAGGACCTCCGGTTCTCCGGCCCGGTCCGGCTTGTTGCCCTCCTTCCCCTTCATAACCGGCGCGCCACTTTCAGCGACTTCACCATGCTCATTGAAATGGGCGCTGTCAGTGCGTGCCAGCATGGATGGCTCAGGCGCTCTGTCCACATAGTTTGCCATGATCCTTTCAAAAGGCAGGTCCCTGGACCTGTATCCTGGCGTATCGAGGTTGGCTATATTGCCTGCCAGAACAGCGTTTCGCCTGGAACGCAGGTCGATGGCCTTTTCAAGCACGACAAAATTATGTCCAAAGAGTCCCTTCACAGCACCAGCCCCATACGCCTGTATTCAGCAAGCTTGTTCCTGAGAGTCCTTACGCTTATTCCAAGGAGCCTGGCCGCATGGGTACGGTTTCCCCCTGTCTTGTCAAGCGCCTTCTGCACCATTTCCTTTTCTATGTCACTCAGGTTAAACATCTCATCATCAAGAAAGTTTTTCCCCTTTTCAGGGGCAGTTTCTGCCTGCCGGCCCTGCTCATCTCCAAGGAGATCCCGCAGTCTGATCTCATTACCTGCGGCCAGCAGCACGCCGCGCTCCACCACATTCCTGAGCTCCCTTACATTGCCGCTCCACTTCATGGCCGACATCCTCTCCAGCACTCCTCTTGCAAATTTCAGCCCCTTTTTTCCATATTCCGCTGAAAAAAAATCCAGAAAATGCCGGGCCAGAAAGGGAATATCCCCCTGACGTTCCCTTAAGGGCGGCAGTTTAAGGGGAATAACATTGAGTCTGAAATAGAGATCCTCCCTGAACTTGCCTGCCCTTACAGCGGCAAGGACATCCCTGTTGGTTGTGGCAACCACCCTGACATCCACAGGAACAGGAGAAGAACCGCCAAGCCTGTCAACCTCGCCTTCCTGAAGCACTCTGAGCAGTTTCGCCTGGAGAGGCAGGGCCATTTCAGTAACTTCGTCAAGGAGCAGGGTGCCGTTACTGGCCAGTTCAAACTTGCCTGCCTTTCTTGCAATGGCCCCTGAAAACGCCCCCTTCTCATGACCGAACAGCTCGCTTTCCAGCAGGGTTTCAGGAAGTGCCGCGCAGTTAAGTGCCACAAATGGTCCGGCGGCCCTGTCGCTGTTTTTGTGAATAAAACGGGCAAGAAGCTCCTTGCCTGTACCGCTTTCTCCCTGTATCAGAACCGTGGCCCTGCTCCTTGCCACATTGCCGGCCTGTTCAAGCAACGCCTCCATGACCGGACTGCATGTAAGAATCCTGTGTTTATCTTCAGGCGGCGCCTTTACCTGCACTGCGGCAGAAGCGGAACCACTGCTTTTTCCCTCTTTCCGGACAGCAGGCTTCCTGCACCTATCCTTTGCGTAAAATGCCGAGGCAAGCATGAAACCGATGGCATCAAACTCATCGGAAAAAGGCACAAAATCAGTTGCGCCAGCCTCCATTGCCTTGACGGCATCCTCTATGGCACAGTCCTCGGCAAGAAATATTACCCGGCAATCCTCACATATTTCAGGATGTTCAACAATAATATCCAATGTGCGCATCCTGTCGGGATTATGGACAAGCAGCGCCAGATCAAAACCGCCTCTCATTATCAACGAGGCACAGGTTTCCTCATCATGGGCTGATGTCACCTCAAAGCCCATCTTTTCCAGATGGGATTGAAGCTTCAATCTGTCAGAAGCGCCCGGAACTGCAACAAGCGCCTTTTTCCCTGCATTTCTGTCAATTGGGAAAGTCATAACAGTTCTCCGGCAGGTCCGCTTACAAACTCCATATAATCATTTTCAGCCCCGGCGGCATCAGACCAGATGGATTTACCAACTGCCGCCACACCCTTTCCTGTATCTTCAGCTCCTTTAATATCCCCCTTTATCTCCTGCGCCCTGGCAATCTTCCAGTCTGTGGAAATGTCATCAGGTTCAAGCTCCTTTAAAAAACCGTATGCCTCAAGGGCAGGTTCAGGTTCCATCAGGCCAAGGGCTGTATCTCCCCATAAACGCAACAGCTCTTTACCGGCCTGAAACCTCTCTGCAAACCTGTCCCATATTCTCCTTACATACTCCCATCTGCCAAGCAGTACTGCCGCCTTGAAGGCTATCTCAGCCCCGGCGGTTGCTGTCTCATTGCCCGAAAGGGCATCCTTGGCCATGTTAAAGGCTGGAAGCCATTTGCCTCTGGCAAACGCGGCCCTGGCCCTGACGAGGGAAACGGCAGGAGAGAGAGCAGCGTTCCTGTTAATCCTGTCATAAAGAAGCAAGGCGTTTTCAGCCTGTTCCGGCATGTGGTTGCTGACAGCCGAGGTGGCAAGGGCCATAAGGGCCGCGCCTCCCTCCCGGCTCTCCCCCCTGTCCTGATACTCCATGTAAAAAAAGCCCATGGCAGCAGGCGGAACACCAACCTTCTCCCATGCCCGTCCAACAAGGAGATAAAAACCCGGAGACTTGAGGCTGTCTATAAACTTCCTGTTATGATAATAATAGTTAAGCAACTGCATGTCCTTTCCCGATTCAAGCAACTCTTCCCCAAGTCTTGAGACAGCGGCCAAAGCTATTTGTCTGCCTTTTGCGACTTCCGGTTCATCACTGCCGGCAACACCCTCGTATTCCCGGAAACTCTCCAGAAGGGTGAAATAGTCCCCGGCGGCAAGCAACATGTCAAGCAGACGATACCAGATGGATATGCCTGCCCTGGCAGCAATCTCCTCAATTCTGTTGTTATTCTCTTTTTTTATAAACTGACGGCACCATTCAACCGCCTGTTGCGCCGAAACAGTATTATCCGTATCGGCAACAAGCTGCGCGGCAGCCTTCTTTGCCATATTTTCAACACGCTTGGAAAACCGGCTTCCCTGCCCGTACTTTCTGCTGAACTCCCTGGCGAGCTTTAAGGCCTGAAGATTGCGGTGCTCATCAAGCTTTATCTGCATCAGCTCGGTTATAACCTCCATTGTAATGGGATGCTCAGGATAATTCCTGATAATATTTGTATAAAGGTTATCAATCTTGGTCAGATTCCTGTACCCCATACCGCTAACATAACCTTCCATGCGTCCCCTGGCCCGCTCCTCTATCTCAGCCATGCGGAAACGGGCGAACTGCGCCTCTTTCATGAATGGAAAATCACGTTTGATAAGAGCGTAATACTTGTGAGCATCCAGAGGCTTTCCCGCCTTTCTGTAGGTCTCCGCAATCCTGTAAAGTATGTCAGCCCTTATTTCAGGGGCCTTGACAAGGTTAAGGTAATGTATCCAGAGTTGCCTGGCATCCTTGTCACGGCCTTCGATTTCCGCGATACGGGCCTTCAGGTCAAGCAACCTGGGAATGGTAACCCCGGCATCCTTTCTCTTCTTTTCAACATCCCTGACCACAGCCCGGGCAAGGTCAATACGTCCCTTTTCCAGTTCCTCTATGCCAAGCACTGTTTCCATGGCCAGGGCCGCATTGCTTCGGGGAAATGATTTTACAAGCTCCCTGTAAAATGCATCCAGTTTTTTAGTATCTCCACTCTCTTCCAGCCATCTTGCCAGCATGCTCAGGGCATCCCCTGCCCATGAGGTCTCAGGATAATATTTTGCCGTTATCATCCAGTGGGCCTCTGCTTCAGGCATGTAACCGGCCCTGGAGTAGGCAACACCCAGGAGATAATATGCCTCAGCGATATGTGACGATTCAGGATAATTCTGGATATAATGTTTCAGGGCCGATATTACCTCCCAGAGCTGTCTGCCTCCACTGCCCTCCACCCTGGAATCAACACTCCAGAGCATCTCCGTCTCAGACTGTATCAACTGCCAGGCCTCATCCGGCCCCTTATCCTTTCCATAAGAAACAGAGTAAAAAAACGTAAGGACAAACAACAAAAAAAAGCAAAGGCACCAGCCTGGAGTTACCATGCACCAGCAACATCCCTCATCATAATTGCTACAACTTTTTAAAAACAGATTACTTTCGCTCATTTCAAAAATGATAAAGCAATAACCCTGCCACTACATTATACAAAATGGAATAATGCCAGTTTTCACAAAAGGCTGAAAGGTATTTTTTACAGCATAAAAACAATTAATTACAAGCAGAAAAGAAAGATGCTACAATCATAGGATTTAAAAGAAAAACCACAAAAAAACGTCTGATTATTGACACAGCGAATGCATACACAGTGTCAGGACCGCTTCAACACCTTTTGAATAACCTTGTCGTCAAGTCTGGAAAGGTACGGGGCCTCCTGCATGTCGGCATCAAGTATGTGATCCAGAAGCCATCTTTTCAACAGGGTCGCTGTCTCCTCAACGGATTTCTGCAAATCCGCCCTGGAGCCATAAAGTTCCGCTATATGAAATATGGCAAGGGTCAACTTCTCATGCTCTCTTTTGTGAACCTCCAGCTTGTCAGCAGGAAAGCCGGCAGCGGCAGCCAGTCGCTCTTCATCCTGAAAATGTTCTTCAGCATACCTGACAAGCCTGGTCAGTATGGAAGCAAGCATCTCCCGGTCACCTTCCTGCCTCACGGCCCTGAAAAAATCGTTTACTATGCCCACAAGGTTACGGTGCTGTATGTCAATATATTCACACCCCACACTGTAACGCTTATCCCACCTGATTTCCGCAAGGGCAGACATGTATATCTCCTTTTTATTTCAAGACAACAAAAAAACCGGCCAGGAAAAGAATCCCGACCGGCCTTAAATAAAGAAAAGCGTCTGTCAGACAGAACCGCTGTTTTTCATAATGTTAAAAGAACCAGAGCAGTTCCATGGCAAGACGCATGGAGACGTTATCAGACTCCCTGCCTTGTTCAAAGTTAACACCGCGACCAATTGCGTCGAGGGCCTTTGTGATATCCTTGGCTCCGCTTCCGGGGAAGAGGAATGCCGCTCCACCCTTTACAGCCACAGACTTGAACAACTGGTATATGACTTCATTGTTCCACTCAACGCCCATGAACTCGTCAACATCAATGTTGCCGCCAAGACCCTGACCTGCATAATATCCTTCAACAGGCTCGGTTTCGTTGAACCACATGGCCATTACATGGGTATTGAACCGGAAGTTTTCATAGGCTGCCTTGAGACCGCCGCCGATCATGGTAAAACCGGGGTTGTCAAGGGCTGCCGCACCGTTGATGCCTCCACCCCTTACGCTTCCGTAATATGCCGGGAACATGGAGTAAAGAATCTGACCGAAGATGGGGTTGCCGTCAAGGGAGATGGACTGCTCACTGCCGTAACGGGGAGTAAAGCGCTGAATGCCCACTGCAGGCGCGAAACCGTTCAGATCGTTGTCATTGGGGTCATCATCGCCCTGGAGGTAGTAACCGCCAAAGTGGGGCTCGAACTGTTTCATGCCAACCATATCCTTGAGATCAAAGGCAACGTCAGCAAAGGCCGCGAAAGACTGGACATCATAGTCCTGACCGTTGGCAGCATCGTAGTCACCAAAGTTGTAAACAAGTTCAACAATAGGCTTTACGATCCCGTATTCGCCCTTGAAGTTGACGCCTGTAAAGTGACGATGCGCCTCTTTGCCGCCAAGATCATTTACATCAAGGAAATAGAAACCTTCAACAAAGGTGTGTATGTCCTTCATGTTATAGCCAACCTTGCCCCAGTAAAATGTACGGTCACTGTCATTGTTCTGGGTAGGCGAACCGATAGGATTGTTGGCAACCGTGCTTGGGTCAGCAAAATATCCTGCCTCGCTCTCATCCTTTTTGGTGTAGTAGGCGCCCCATGTAAAATTGTTGGCGCAGCCTTCAATGCCGATATGGGGATCATCATCACCATATACCAGACCACCAAACTTGACGTCAGCGCCCTTCACATCCCAGCCGCCTGTAATCCTGGAGTTTATCCAGGGAACATTGAAAGAGGCCTCAAGACGCTCTATGCCGAACTGCTGGGTCTGACGTCCAAGGGCAAAGTCCGTCCTGTCCGCAGAAGACCTGTCAAGGGTTGTGTCTGATTCCAGCGCGAAATAGACATCCCAGTTCTGATCCTGGGAAAAGTTGAAAAAGAGACGGTTTTCACCACGGATATAGTTATCCTTTACCGCGCCGCCTGCCTCTGTAAGGTGCACCTTGGTGCTTGCAGCGCCAACACCGAGTGCCCTCATTGCCGCAGCGGCCTTTGCCTCCTGGGCGCTGCTGAGGTTGCTTCCCACGCCAAAGTCCCTGTTTGATTCCGCAGTAGGAATCAAACGCACCTGAGCGCCCATTCTCAGGGTAATATCACCCAGTGTCTGGACCTCAACCTTGCCCGGACCCGCCTGGGCCACTGAGGCAACACAAATTCCGGCTACAAAAGCCATAACTGTTGAAAACACAAATTTCTTCACCTGGTTTAACCCTCCTGATTTAAAATTAAGTAATGAAGAAAAATAACAAAAACACCGAACCACCCGACTTTTCCGTCTGATTTGCCTGTTATCACCTCCTGTTTATTTTTTCATATATAAAACATAAGATTAAATGTGCAAGCAAAAAAGAAAGCTCTTTATGCCATGATTATCAGGCAGCCATCTTTTTTACCAGATTACTTGAAAAAATATCAATCCGTTTCTCATATGCCGCTCTCACCACCTGAACATCTTGCATAAACTGTTCCAGTTCATCAAATGTCAGGGACTGATGTCCATCACACCAGGCGGTTTCAGGAGCGGGATGAGCCTCAACCAGTATCATGTTTGCCCCTGATATAACCCCCTGGGCAGCCACATGAAATATATCCATAATGCCACTTGGCGAGGTATCCTTTGAGCCTACTGAATGACTCGGATCAACACATACCGGCAGACGGGTGAGACGGTGCACAACAGGAATGTGAGCAAAATCAACAAGATTCCTGTGTGGCGCGCCAAGCTGGGACTTGACCCCCCTGAGACAGAAAATTATATTGTGGTTGCCGCCGCTTGCTATGTATTCACACGCGTTGAGCGATTCCTCGACAGTCAACCCCATGCCGCGCTTGTAAAGGACAGGAAACTCCTGCTGGGACCCCACGGCCTTGAGGAGTTCAAAGTTCTGGGCGTTTCTTGTGCCTATCTGCATGATAACGCCTGTGGGTTTTCCCGCCTTTTCCAGCTCCTCATATATCTCCTCAATATGGGACTCCTTGAGGACTTCCATGGCAATGGCCTTGATGCCATACTTGCCCGCAAGTTCAAACACCCAAGGAAGGCAGGCCGCGCCATGCCCCTGAAAATCATAGGGACTTGTGCGGGGCTTGTAGGCCCCCATTCTCGCGGTAGTTATCCCAAGTCCCTGGAGCTGACGAAAGGTCTCCTCAACATTTTCAGGAGAATCCACAGCGCATGGCCCTGCAAAAACATGAAGACAGTCCTGGTCAAAATGCAATCCGTTATATGTAAAACCTACAGGTTCAAGGTTGGCCCCGTGTTTACCTATTTGACGGTATTTGGTCGAAACCCTGACAACCCTTTCAACACCGGCCATTGAACCAAGGACATCTTCAGGAACATTATGGGTCTGTCCTATCAGATGTATCTCCCTGACAGAACGCGTCTCTCCTTCAAACTCTACAACCTTGACATTGATATCAGGGAAATTGGCTATAAAATCAAGTAATTTCTGATATTCCTGTCCTTCAAGATCAACTTCTTCCTTTAATATGAGAATCATTTCAACACCTTTCGGAACATTATTTTAACATACAAGATGCATGGCAGAATGAACAGACATCGTAACCATGTATTGTTATTTAACATACCGGCGCAACATAAAAGTTAAAACCGGACTGACGGCAGGCTAACATGTTGGTAAAATCAGGTCAATATATATGCAACAAAAATAACCGGCCTGAAAGGTTCCCAACACAAGTTACATGAGGGGGGAGCAGAACAGCGCCGCATACTACATGCATTCCAGGAAGATATCCTTCATGACACCGTGTGAATATATGGTATCAACCCCCCATATCCTTGCCTGATAAAGGGCGTTGTCAGCCAACCTCCCTATATCATCCTCTTTAATGTCGAGCCCGGAAAGGGTCACAGGCAAACCCAGGTTCTGCATCCAGCCCGACAGGACATTAATAACCGACTGAGCACTATTCCCCGTACCAAAAATACGTTTCCCCAACTGCACTATCTTGTCTGTGCCGCCGTCAACCCTCGCATGCCATCTCATCCAGCCTGGCAACAGGGCGGCAAGTCCGGCCCCATGGGCAACTGGAAAAAGGGCGCTTACCGAATGTTCAAGCAGATGAACCGGGAAAAAGTGTTCCCCGACACCAGCCTTGCAAAGCCCGCTCAGGGCAAGCGAGGACGCCCACATTAAAGCGGCCCTTGCATCATAGTTTTCAGGTTCCCTGAGGCACAGGCTGGCCACCGGAATAATTGACGCGACTATCCCTTCGGCCATCCTGTCGGTAACCGGGGTGTGTAGCGCAGGCCCGTTGAAATAGGATTCGAGTATGTGGCAAACGGCGTCAACCGCTCCGCATGCCGTATAGTAGGGAGAAACTGAAAAGGTAAGCACCGGATCAAGAATGGAAAAACGCGGAAAAAGCAGCTCCGAACCTGCCGCCAGCTTGTAGCCCGACATTTCATCAGTAATTACCATAAAACCGTTCATCTCTGAACCTGACGCCGCGAGGGTAGGGATGGTGACAACCGGCAAGGCACCGGACACCACCTTCCTGCCCTTGAAAAAATCCCATACGTCATGGTCCGCCACGCTGCCGGCGGCAATCGCCTTGGCCGTATCCATGACGCTGCCTCCACCCAGGGCAACCACTGCCTGAATATCTTTCCGTATGGCCAGCTCTATGCCTTCATACACCTTTGAAAGCAGGGGATTTGAACGGACGCCCTCAAGAAGCTCCACCTTGACACCGTTGTCCTCCATGTCCTGCGCAACCCTGTCAAGCAGTCCGCTCTTCCTGGCGCTGGCTGAACCGACTACCAGCAGTATGGAATCTGCCAGCCCGCTGACCCTTTTGCCGGCCTTGCACACGGAATCCCGACCGAAAATTATTCTTGTATTGTTATAAAACTCAAAATCATCCATATCATATCCCCTGAATAACCAGTTGGGGCGTTCTGAATTTTTCAGAAAAAGCCGCGGCGCGCTCCATGATGGAACCGCACCCCCACAGGGCGCTTATGACAGCCACCATATCGGCGCCTCCGGCTATGAGCATTCCGACGTTGTCAAGGGAGATACCCCCTATGGCGCATACCGGGACATGAAGAACATCCTTCGCCCTGGCCAACAGCTCAATATCCGCTTTTGCCGCGTCAGGTTTCGTGGGAGAAGGGAAAAAGGAGCCAAAGGCAACATAGTCAGCCCCCGCATCCTGAAATTCCAGGGCGCGTTCAAGGTCATTATAACATGAAACGCCTATTATTCTGTTGCCCAGCCTTTTTCTGGCCTCCCTGAAATCACAATCATCCCTGCCGAGATGCACACCATCGCAATGGCACCGTTCAGCAAGGTCGACCCTGTCATTAACAATAAAAATGGCACCCCTGGCATGACACAGTTCAGCCACCCTGTCGGCCAGGGGAAGCAGTTCTTCCAGGGGTGATGTCTTGTCCCGCAACTGCACCACTGACGCCCCGCCTGCAAGGGCAGACTCCACCGCATCCGGCATGACCCGTGCAGGTGTCCATTTTTCATCTGTAATGGCATAGAGCCCCTTCAGCTTCATAACATACTCCCCGGACATATTGTTCAACATGACGGCAGACACCACGCAATCCCAGGTGATAACAGTAAAAACATTTCTGTTCTCCAGCGAACAAAGGTAATGTTAAAGCTCCCGCACATTATTACAATAAAAAAAATGAAAATACTTGACAAGCAAACCCCTCCATATTATTTACAACCACGCTTTGAGAA
>CAYXYO010000079.1:0-13784 GCA_964469365.1 uncultured Desulfobacterales bacterium
ACGAAAACAACCAAGTTGCTCTCGAATTAAGCGTATCGGATACAGGCATAGGAATTACTGAGGATAGACAGAAGGTAATATTTGACAAGTTTACCCAGGCAGACGGCACAACTACCCGCAAGTATGGCGGCACCGGTCTCGGTCTGGCTATTTGCACTCAGCTTGCAGGGCTTATGGGAGGCACATTGACAGTTGAAAGCGAGCCCGGCAGGGGCAGTACATTTATGCTGAACCTGACTCTTGAAACTTATAATCAGTCAGATAACGATAAGGCTGCCATAGACACAAAAAACAAGCCGGAATCTATCCCTTCCCCTCAAAAATCACGACAAAAAACCGCCACTATCCTGATAGTGGAAGATAACATTGTAAATCAGAAACTGTTTTCAATCATGTTGTCAAAGATGGGGTATGCCTCAGAGATAGCAGGCAATGGCAGGATCGCCCTTGAAATGATAGCGGAAAAACAATATGATCTTCTGCTGATGGATATACAGATGCCTGAAATGGATGGTTACACAGCCACAAGACAGATAAGAAAAATGGAGAAAATAATCAGGAGAAAGGAACACGCGACCCTTGACGGTCGGACAGACATCCTGCCTGTCATCGGTCTTACGGCCCATGCAAGGAAGGAAGACGAGATAAAATGTTATGATGCTGGCATGACGGGCTATCTTTCAAAACCTGTCTCAAGGCAGGCCCTTGAGACTATGATCAAAAAGAATCTCACAGGATGAAACCGTGACGGAATCCTTAAAAAAGGGAAGTCTGACGCGCTTTCTTGCAAGCTATGTTGTCTGCATGGGGGTGGCTGTCCTGCTAATAGGTTATGAACCTGTAAAGGAGATCATTGATCTTAACGGCATATTTTCAAGGACGCTTGCCTCCTCCGCAATCCCTGCCCTGAAACTTTTTGGAATAGACGCGAGGGCATCCGGGGCTGTCATATATGTGCCGGGATACGCCCTGGAAATACTTTTCGGCTGTAACGGGCTGGAGGCCTTTATCATCTTTGGAGCGGCCATCATCTCATTTCCCGCTTCATGGAGGGAGAAGGCGACCGGGCTGTTCGCAGGCCTGCTGGCCCTTCAGTTCCTTAACTATGTCCGGATAGTGCTGCTTGGCGTCGCCGGCGTATTCATCCCTGAATACTTTGAGCTCCTGCACATGTATATCGCCCAGGGGCTGATGATAGCAGCAGCGCTTGTAACCTTTATAGTGTGGATTAACCATGTCACCGCCCATTAAACGGACAGCCGTTGCCTTTGCGGTTTTCACAGTTGTATTTATGCTCTGCCTGTTTTTATGGCTGAGGGTAAAGCCCTATTATGGCAAGGCAATGGTTTCACTGGGAAGCAGAATAGCGGCCATGGCCATTGACGCCAGGGTTCAGGAGTGCCGCAGGGTTGACAAGGGAACAGAAGTAAGGATTACATACTTCACGCCCGTCTTGAAGGGGGTCAGGGAGGTGGAATACAGGGACACGCTTTTCACAGACCGCTACACATTTAACGTGCCCCTTACCCTTTCATTGCTTGCAGCCATCATGACCTTGATAAGGCTTCCGTGGTCAAGCATACTTGAAGGGCTGGGCCTGATAGCAGCAGGACATCTCATCTGGATAATCTCCTTTCTCATGGTGCATGTAAAGACCTTCACAATCCAGCATCAGCAGTGGCAGATAACGGCAGGGCCTGACATGGCGCTTCAATTCCTCTGGCAGTTCTCAGACAACATGCTGATACGATTCGAGCCCTTCATCATACCGGCGGTATTGTGGATAGTGCATCATGGCGCAGGTCTTATGTCAAAAAAGGAGGACCAGCCATCCTGACCATGCCCGCCACATGTGGACAGCCTTTCCATCAACCGTTCATATCAGCATTTTTTGACAGCCATGCCTGAATGAACCTGTCAATGTTGCCATCCATGACATCGTTTACATTTCCTGTTTCTTCTCCAGTCCTGTGATCCTTTACCATCTGGTAGGGATGCATGACATAGGAGCGTATCTGGCTGCCCCAGGCGATGTCCTTTTTCTCTTCATGCAGCTTCTGTTTTTCTGAGTTCAGCTTTTCCTCTTCAAGTTCATACAGCCTGGCCTGAAGAATTTTCATGGCAATGGCGCGGTTTTTATGCTGTGAACGCTCGTTCTGGCACTGTACCACAATGCCTGTGGGCAGATGGGTTATGCGTATGGCCGAGTCAGTCTTGTTAACATGCTGTCCCCCCGCACCGCTTGCCCGGTATGTGTCTATCCTCAAGTCCTTTTCATCAATATCAACGGTTATCTCCTCGTTCAGTTCAGGGGCCACAAATACCGACGCAAAGGATGTGTGCCTCCTGCCAGACGCGTCAAAGGGCGATATCCTCACCAGACGATGCACACCCGCTTCGGCCTTGAGATATCCATAGGCAAAGGGGCCGTCCACCAGCAGGGTGACTCCCTTGATGCCGGCCTCGTCGCCGGGCATGAAGTCAAGGGTAGTGATTTTGAATCCCTTTGCCTCACACCAGCGCTGATACATCCTCAAGAGCATTTCAGCCCAGTCCTGGGCCTCGGTGCCACCGGCGCCTGCATGGACCGTGAGTATGGCATTGTTGCTGTCATGCCTGCCTGAAAGGAGACGGGTAAATTCAGCCCGGGCCACTTCCCTGTCAAGCTCGCCTATCTCTGCGGCAGCCTCAAGAAGGGTCGCTTCATCATCCTCTTCCTCGCCCATTTCAATCAGGAGGGACGCTTCTTCGGCCTTCCCGGCAAGAGAATCCATGATGGCAAGCTGCCCGGAGATAATTGAACGTTTTTTTATGAGGTCCTTTGAAGCCGGATCGTTCCAGAAATCCGGTTTCATCATCTCCTTTTCTATCTTTTCAAGTTCTTTTTCAGGCTCGGACCGATCAAAGATAACCTCTTAACAGTTCTATCCGGTGCATGAGATCCGCAAGCTGGTCCTTCATCTCCTGTATATTCATCGGTTCTTTTCTGGTTTCTGTCGCCATTTTAACGATATCTCCCTTGCAGGTAAGTTACTGTTAGCATGTTCATTTCCAGGAGACCCTGCAAACCTCTGCTTGGATGCTGTCCAATGGGTAAATGCGACCGGAAAACGCGGCATATTGGACAGACGTGTGCATTTCTCATTTCAGAAACGAGGCTGCGATGGTCCAAAGAGACAATTCCCGGGCATCCTGTAAAAATGTTTCGCTACCATAATAAGATTAAAGCGGATATTGTCAACTGCTACTTGACGCGTACAGAAAACCGGGTTATAGAAATTTCACTTCATAACCGCAGGAATCAGGAAAAGGCCAGGCCAACGTACAGACAATGAATTCCACCATTGTCAGGCGCCGTTGCCAACAGGGAGTTTCAGGGAAATGTGTTTTCTTGCCGATATGGAAGATAAGGAGACGCCAATATGACCCCTTATCATGCCTTTAAAGAAAAAATCGAGATTGTATGTTCTCATTTCGAATCTTCTGCGCAGGACAACATATACGCCTTCTGCAGACACGCGACCTTCTGGATAGACGGTCAGCGGGAAAGGACATGTCCCTTTGAACCGTGTCCCCATGCATCCATCTATTCTCCGCTCCTGAAGGGGCTTTATTGCGTCAGAAACGAAAAAATCTGATTGCCGTAAACAGAGACTGTTTAAGTTTTCATTTCACGCCACAAGGCCATCAGAATATTCCCTGAAATATCAGCAGGATATTTCAGGTCATTCTTGCATGTCTCTTGTTCCCGCCCCGACCCGCTGATTTCCGGAGACAGCCTGCGAACAAAAAGGGCCTTGTGTCCTTTTTTTTTTGCTTTTTTTTTGGTACTTATGGATTATTGGAAAATAGGGATGGAAATTTTTGTCCGTTTGACGCAGGATGCAGTGGAAGTCACTGTGCATATATCACGTAATTGTAAGGAACACCTTAATGCGATACAGAATCAAGGAACTTGTTGAACAGGCATGCCTTAGTTGCATGAAAGATGGGAGTTTGCCTGAGGCCGAAATTCCTGGGGCTCATCAGGTCTCCGCGCCCAAACAGGAAGGACATGGCGATTTTGCAAGCAATCTGGCCATGATGATGGCATCGGCCGCAAAGATGGCCCCTGTAAAAATCGCCGGACTTATCAGGGAAAAACTCACTGACAACGCCCTGTTTGAAAAGGTTGAAGTGGCGGGACCGGGTTTTCTCAATCTGTTTATCTCGCGTAGCTGGTGGCAGGAGACCCTGCCTGACATATCGAGGCAAGGCGCTGAATTTGGCAGGTCAGACAGGGGGAAAGGCCAAAAGGTTCTCATAGAATTTGTAAGCGCCAATCCAACAGGCCCCCTTCATGTAGGCCATGGCAGGGGGGCTGCCGTTGGCGATGCCCTTGCCAGGATCATGTCAGCCGCGGGATTTGAGGTACACAGGGAGTATTATCTGAACGATGCCGGAAACCAGATGAATATCCTTGGCCGTTCAGTGTTTCTCCGTTACAGGGAACTGTGCGGCGAAGAGGTGGATTTTCCGGGAGACTGTTATCAGGGCGACTATATAACAGACCTGGCAGGTGAAATAGTGGAGCGTGATGGCAGGCGCTACCTGGAAGAGAGTGAGGAAAGTTCCATTTCCATCTTTACCCGATACGCATCAAACCGGATATCTGATATCATACGCAAAGACCTTGAGGAATTCGGGGTGGTTTTTGATGAATGGTTCAGTGAAAAAAAACTGCATGAATCCGGTTTCATAGCGGAATGCGTGGATAAGCTGGCCGAACAGGGCATACTGTATGAAAAGGACGGGGCCCTCTGGTTCAGAACCAGTGACTTCGGAGATGAAAAAGACAGGGTGGTAAGACGCGCCAACGGGATACTTACCTATTTTGCCGCTGACATAGCGTACCACCGCCATAAATGTGAAAGGGGTTTCAACATTCTTGTTGACATCTGGGGAGCCGACCACCACGGTTACGTCCCCAGGGTCAGGGCAGCAATGGAGGCCCAGGGTTATCCGCCTGACATGCTGCGGGTCCTTCTCATTCAACTGGTCAATCTTCTTGAAAACGGCGAAAAAAAGTCCATGTCAACCAGGGCCGGGGAATTTGTCACCCTTAGGGAGGTGCTTGACGACGTGGGAAGCGACGCGGCGAGGTTCATATTTCTCACCAGGAAATGTGACAGCAAGCTGGACTTTGACCTTGACCTTGCCCGCAGCCAGACGCAGGACAATCCCGTGTTCTATGTGCAGTACGCCCATGCCCGGCTTGCGAGTGTGTTCAGAAACGCTGAGCAGCAGTCAATTCCCCCTGTTCAGCCTGAAAAGGCAAGGGTCTCCATGTTGACAGAACCTGAGGAGATAAGGATTATAAAACATGTAAACGCATTTCCTTCTGTGGTCAGCGAAAGCGCCCTTGCCCTGGAACCCCACAGGATAACATATTTTCTCACAGAACTTGCATCTCTTATCCATAGTTATTACAACAAGTTCAGGTTCGTAAGCGACGACATTGAGCTTACCATGGCACGGCTTCTTATGGCAGACGTGTGCAAAAAGGTATTGAAACAGGGACTTGAGCTGGCAGGCGTGTCAGCCCCTGAGAAGATGTGACAGACTGAAAAGAGGTATTGGAAATGGCCAGCGCAAAAAAGGAAAAAAAGGGTGGCGCCCGTAAAAAGAAAAAGAGTAAACCCATTCAGTTCCAGATAGGATGGGGAGGCCTTGCGGCGATAATCGCATCTACCATCTGTGTTCTCCTCTGGATATTTGTGCTCGGTTTCTGGGTAGGACAGAAAATCGTGGGAACAGGGTTCAAAACAACGCCTGAGGTCTCCATTCTTGAACGCGCAGCGCAGCCTGCTGCGGTCACCCCGCCTGAAACCAGGGCCATGGGCAGAAGCAAGGCCGCCCTAGCCATACTGGATGCAAGGGAGGAAATCCCCACTGAAGATATTCCCCACAGGAATGACATCAAACCTGAAGAACCTGCCGTCACCCCCACGCCTGAGAACGCCGCAAAGGCTGAACCTGAGCCAGGGGATGCAAAACCCGCCGCAAGTGAGACGGCAAAAAAAACCGCGCCTGAAAAGAGCGTTTCGGCAGACAGGGGAAAAAATGTAAAAAAAGCTCCGGCTCCCGCCAGGAAACAGGTTGTTCATACAGTCAAAAAAGAGAAGGAACCTGCCCCTTCAGGGCCGTATGTCACTTTGCAGATAGCATCCTTTCAGGACAGGGGCAAGGCCATGCGCGAGGCTGAAAGATGGAAACGCAAGGGCTATGACGCCACATACAAACGTGTAAATCTTGGGGGCAAGGGGGTATGGTTCCGGGTTTACGTTGGCCATTACCCCACCTTTGAAAAGGCAAGGGCCGCTGCCAGGAGACTCGCCCGGAAAGAACATGTGCAGCCCTATGTGAAATCCATCAGGTAGGAGACCCATGATAAGAAAAGCGGCCATGGCGGATGTCCATGCGATACACGCCCTGCTTTCCTCATTTTCCGAGCAGGGTTTGCTGCTGCCACGCTCCCTCAGCGATATATACGACCATCTGCGGGACTATACGGTTTTCACAGATGAAAGCGGCGGCATACAGGGTGTGGCGGCCCTGCACATATCATGGGAAAACCTCGCTGAAGTCAGGTCCCTGGCCATAGACAAAGCCTTTCAGAAAAAGGGCTGCGGCAGAAAACTGGTTGAGCACTGCCTTTCAGAGGCGGTGACCCTCGGCATATACAGAATCTTCACACTTACATATCAGGTGGAATTTTTCCGGCGAATGGGGTTTGAGACAGTTGACAAATCAGTGCTGCCCCACAAAATCTGGGCGGACTGCGTACACTGTCCAAAGTTCCCGGATTGTGATGAATCCGCCATGCTCATAGAGCTGTAACAAGGCACTTTATTAAAGGAAACAGAAAGATATTATGATATCATCCATTCTAACCAAGGTTTTTGGAACAAGGCACGACAGGGAAGTCAAGGCCATGAGGCCCCTTGTTGAAAGGATAAACCGGCTTGAAGAAACAGTAACCCCCCTGTCCGATGATGAACTCAGGGGCAAGACAGCAGAGTTCAGGGAACGTCTTGACAGGGGCGAAGACCTTGACGCCCTGCTTCCCGAGGCATTTGCCGTATGCCGTGAGGCGGGAAAACGTGTGCTGGGCATGCGTCACTATGATGAACAGCTCATTGGCGGCATTGTGCTTCACAGGGGCAAGATAACAGAGATGAAGACAGGTGAAGGCAAGACACTGGTAGCCACCCTGGCAGTATATCTCAACGCCCTGGAAGGCAGGGGCGTTCATGTGGTTACAGTAAATGATTACCTTGCCACAAGGGACGCCGAATGGATGGGCAAACTTTACAAATTCCTGGGGCTGAGCGTTGGAACCATTGTCCATGGCCTTGATGATGAGGAGCGAAAGGAGGCATACCACTCAGACATCACATACGGCACCAACAACGAATTCGGTTTTGATTTCCTCAGGGACAACATGAAGTATGACCTCTCGGAAATGGTGCAGCGGGAATTCAACTATGCCATTGTGGACGAGGTGGACAGCATTCTGATTGACGAGGCCAGGACGCCCCTTATCATATCAGGCCCGTCAGACGACTCCACCGAGCTTTATCAGAGGGTGAACCAGATAGCCCCATATCTCAAGCGTGACGAGCACTACACTGTTGACGAAAAGGCGCGCACAGCCAGCCTGAATGACGAGGGCATTGCCCTGTGTGAAAAGCTCCTTGGCGTTGACAACCTCTATGACCCTGCAAACACCGAACTTGTGCACCATGTCCAGCAGGCCCTCAAGGCCCACGCGCTCTTCAAGCGCGATGTCGATTATATTGTCAAGGACGGCGAGGTCATCATTGTTGACGAGTTTACAGGCAGGATAATGCCCGGACGCCGTTACAGCGACGGCCTTCATCAGGCCCTTGAGGCAAAGGAAGGGGTGAAGATAGAACGGGAAAACCAGACCCTTGCCTCAATTACCTTTCAGAACTTTTTCAGGATGTACAGGAAACTCGCTGGCATGACCGGAACGGCTGACACAGAGGCCGCAGAGTTCAAAAAGATATACGACCTTGACGTTGTGGTGATTCCGACCCACAAGCCCATGATCCGCAAGGATTATCCTGACGTGGTGTTCCGCACGGAAAAGGAGAAATTTGACGCGGCGGCGCGTGAAATAAAGGCCCTGCATGAAAAGGGACAGCCGGTCCTTGTTGGCACAACCAGCGTGGACAATTCCGAACGGCTTTCGGAACTTCTGAAACGACTGAAGATTCCCCATGAGGTGCTGAACGCCAAGAACCATGAACGCGAGGCTGAGATAGTTGCCGGAGCCGGCGAAAAGGGACGTGTGACCATTGCCACCAACATGGCTGGCAGGGGTACTGATATCGTCCTTGGAGAAGGCGTGGTGGAGGTTGGAGGGCTTCACATCCTCGGCACTGAACGTCATGAATCGCGCCGGATTGACAACCAGCTCAGGGGGCGCGCCGGAAGGCAGGGCGATCCGGGTTCGTCGCGCTTCTATCTCTCCCTTGAGGATGATCTGCTGCGCATATTCGGATCTGACAGGATCGGCGGCCTGATGGACAGGATGGGAATGGAGGAAGGGGAACCCATTGAGCACAAGATGCTCTCCAAGGCCATCGAAAACGCGCAACGCAAGGTGGAAGGGCATAACTTCGAGATAAGAAAACACCTTCTGGAGTATGACGACGTAATGAACAAACAGCGGGAAGTCATATACAGCCAGCGAAAACAGATCATGAAGGGAGAGGGACTCAGGGATGAGATCATGGGTTTTATTGACGAGATCGCGGAAGAGCTCTCCCTTGAGTACGGCCATGAAAAGACCATGCCCGCTGAATGGGACTGGGAAGCCCTGAACCAGAGGCTTGCCGGGCATTTCGGGGTAAACCTTGAAGTTGCTGAAGGGGATATGCCTCACCTTGACCTTGAAGCTTTCAGGGAGATGATCGGACAAACCATCAAGGCAGGCTACGCCATGCAGGTGGAAAGGTTCGGTGAGACCGAGATGGCCATGGCGGAACGTTACATGATGCTACAGACCCTGGATCAGCTCTGGAAGGACCATCTCCTCTCCATGGATCATTTACGGGAAGGAATCGGGCTGCGTGGATATGGTCAGAAAGACCCCCTTCTTGAGTACAAGAAAGAGGGCTTTGACATGTTTATGGCCATGATAAGCAGGTTCAGGATGGAGACTGTAAGCATCCTCATGCGTATCAGGCCCATGAAACAGGATGAAGTGGAAGAGCTTGAGGCGAGACGCAAGGCCCGGAGGGAGAGGGAGCTGCAGATGAATCATGGAGAAGAGGAGCCAGTGAAAAAACCTGTGAAAAGGAAGGGGGAAAAGGTGGGAAGAAACGCGCCCTGCCCATGTGGAAGCGGCAAGAAATACAAAAAGTGCTGCGGCAGATAGGGAGACTGTCATGTCAGAATTGCATGTAAGGGGATTCAGGGCAGGGGCGGTGGCCGCGGGCATCAAGTACATGGAGAGACTGGACCTGGGCATGATATGGAGCGATACGCCTGCGCATGCAGCCGCCATGTTTACAAGGAATGATGTCAAGGCCGCCCCTGTAATTGACGGCATGAACAAGTTGTTGCACAACCGGGAAAACATGCGGGGAATCGTTGTAAACAGCGGAAATGCCAATGCCTGTACAGGCCCTGTGGGCATCCGGGATGTGACAGAGGTGGCAGGACTCGCTGCGGAAAAGGCGGGATGCAGACCGGAAGACCTATTTGTAGCCTCAACCGGGGTCATAGGCCTGCCTCTTCCCATGGAGCGGTTCAGACAGGCAGTACCCGGACTTGCCGACACCCTTTCGGAAAACGGATTCAACGATGTGGCTGACGCCATACTGACCACGGACACGGTTCGCAAAACGGCTTTCAGAAAATTTCAGGCCGGCGGCGTTGAGATCAGAATGGCAGGCATGGCCAAGGGCGCTGGCATGATAGGGCCGGATATGGGAGTTCCTTCAGCCACCATGCTGGCCTTTATAATTACAGACGCCCCTGTGGAGGCAGACTGGTGGCAGGATGCCCTTGTCCGGGCGGTTGACGCAAGTTTCAACTCAATAATCGTGGATGGGGACACCAGCACCAACGATACGGTTATCGCCCTTGCCAACGGCATGGCAACAGGCAGGCCCGGCACTCAGACGGCAACAGACCCGGATATGAAGAAAAAGGTATGTCAGGCCCTTTCAGATATATCAATGGAGCTTGCCAGACAGATAGTTATGGATGGGGAAGGGGCCACCAAGTGCGTGGATGTCACGGTATCAGGGGCAGTCAGCAAAGAGGACGCGGACAGGGCGGCAAGGACCATAGCCTGTTCCCCCCTTGTCAAAACCGCCTTTTTCGGAAACGATCCCAACTGGGGCAGAATCCTTGCCGCTGCCGGCAGGGCAGGCATAAACATGAATCCTGAAGGCGCCGACCTATATATTGGCGATGTCATGGTGGCGTCAGATGGCAAAGGCGCGGGAGGAGACGCGGAAAAAAGGGCGGCGGCCATCATGCGGGGAAGGGAGTTTGCCATCAGGCTTGACCTCAACATGGGAGACGAATCCGCAACAGTTATAACCACAGACCTCTCGGATGAATATGTGCATATCAACGCGGATTACAGGACATAAACAAGACTGCCGGGGAAACACCTTTGCTGCCGCAAAACAGATTGCAAAGCCATGCGTGAACAGACCTGACAATCACCTGCCACGTCAACAACAGGCCCGGAGATGGTATTTCAGAAAATAATAGTTCTGCCCCTGTTTTTGCATCTGCTTGCCGCTGCGGCATTCGCGGCCCCTCACCTGATACTGGAACCGGATGACACAAGCCACTCCCTTGGCAAGCACCTTGATTACCTTGAAGATATTACAGGCGATCTCTCCATTGATGATGTCAGCTCCGGCAGCATTGCCGCGCAATTCAGGCCATGCCTTGCGGAAAATCCCTCTTTCGGGTTTACAACACATGCCTACTGGTTCAGGTTTGTGTTGCAAAACAGGACAGACAAGGCCATGGACAGGATTATAGAGATCAACTACCCATTGCTGGACCATGTTGATTTTTACATTCCGGACAACAATTCTCCGGGATACCATGTAGTGAGAACCGGAGACGCCCTTCCATATCATCACAGGGAGCTTGACACCATCTCCTTTGCCATGCCTGTTAATGTGCCTGCCGCAACAGCAATCACATGTTATCTCAGAGTAGTTACGTCAAGTTCACTTAACATACCGGCTACCATCTGGTCCCATAAAGAATTTATCAGCCGGATGCAAAACAGTGATATTGCCCTTGGCATCTATTTCGGGGCGTTGCTGGCAATGCTTGCCTATAACCTGATACTCTTTCTCATCACCAAGGATGACATATATCTGTACTACAACCTGTTTGTTACCTTTTACATTCTTTTTCAGGCAAGCCTTACAGGAGTGGCATTCAAATATCTATGGCCTGACCAGGTATGGTGGGCCAACAACAGCCTGCCCTTTTTCATTTTCATAGCTCATTTTTTCGGCACGCAGTTTACAAGAAAGGTGCTTGACACCCAAAACAGGACAGCAATGCTTGATGTTGTTCTGAGATCATTTCTGGTAATAGCCCTGGCAGGGGCTGCAGGCAGCCTTATGGTTCCCTATTCCATTATCATCAGGATAGCCACCTTTTTCGCACTTGGCGTTCTGCTCCATATCCTGGCAGGGGTTGTCGTAATGTTGCAGGGCTACGGGCCTGCCAGATACTATGTTATAGCGTGGGGCGTTTCCATGAGCGGAATAGCGGTCTATTCCCTGAAGACCTTTGGCATACTACCCAGCAATTTTTTCACAAACTGGGGGCTGCAGATGAGTTCCGCCTGGGAGATAATACTTCTCTCCCTTGCCCTGGCAGACAGGATAAGCATCCTGAAAAAGGAGAAGGAGCAGATCACGCGGGAATCAGCCAGCAAACTCAAGGCAGCCTACGATGAACTCCAGAAGCTGAATGTGGAACTGGAAGACAAGGTAAGGCAACGCACGCAAGAGCTTGAGGAGTCGAACAAGCTGCTCAGACAGGAGGCCCTGGAAAGAAGCGTGGCCGAGCAGAAAGCCGAGCAGGCAAACGCCGCAAAATCCATTTTTCTGGCCAACATGAGCCATGAACTGCGCACCCCGCTTAACGCCATCACAGGCACCGCAGGCCTGATGCTCGCCATGAACCTTCCTGACAAACTCGTGGAGCACGTCAGGGTGATACAGGCTGCCACCAGGACACTCCTCATGTTGATAAGCGATGTCCTTGATTTTTCAAAGATTGAGGCAAATGAGATGCTGCTCGAGAACAAGCCGTTTCGTATTGACACCATATTTGACGAGCTTGCCGATGTATTTTGTGAACTTGCAGAGCAGAAAGGCATAGAAATCATATTTGATATGGACATTAACGTGCCAAGGCAGGTCTCTGGCGACAGGATGAGACTGGAACAGGTGCTTATGAACCTGATTTCAAATGCCATCAAATTTACCAGGCAGGGAGAAGTAATTGTTACATGCGCTGTGCATGGGAGACGCGAAGATAACATAACCCTCATGTTTTGCGTGAAGGATACAGGCATCGGCATAGAAGCAGAGAAACTTCCCGGTCTTTTTAATGCCTTTACCCAGGCGGATGCCTCTACAACACGCCGGTTCGGCGGAACAGGTCTGGGACTTGCCATTTCAAAAAGCATTGTTGAGCTTATGAAGGGCGATATAAAGGCAGAGAGTGAAAAGGGAAAGGGAAGCACCTTCTGTTTTACAGTGTTGTTAGGCGAGGTTAAAGTTAAGCCTGACAGTGACGCCTGCGTTCCGGCTCAATCTCTCCCGAAGGGGATGGAGTCCGCAACAATCTATATCCTGCTGGAGAATCTGCGTCTTTACAATGCCCTTGAAAAGATGCTGGCGCGCAACGACATACCTGTCGTGCAAGGCGGATCCCCTGAAAATATCATTGAGCGTTGCGGACAAAACATTCCGGAGATTCACACGGGAGTAATCCTCATGGACGCTGACGAGGCAGGGGCTGAAAATGCTGTATCCATGTTAATCCCGGCCTGCGACATGCCGGTTATAATGGCTGCCAGGCTGGGTTCCGGGCTTAAACAGCGATTTAGTGCGAAAGACAGAATATATTTTATAACAAAGCCGGTTACAGAGGGGAAACTGCTGGAGACTTTAAATGCCGCTCTCACAGGCAAAATCATTGAAAGTCGCCCTGGCGCCCAGGTCAATCTGTCAGAGGTATCGGGCATTCTTGCCGGCAGAAAGGTGCTTGTTGTGGAGGACAACAGAATCAATCAACAGGTTGCCACTGAAACCCTTGCCCTGGCAGGGATAAGGGCGACCGTGGCCAATGACGGTTTCCAGGCGCTGGAAAAACTTGAGCGTGAACAGTTTGACGCCGTACTGATGGATATACAGATGCCCTATATGGACGGTTTTGAAACAATGCGGCGTATCCGCCTGCAACATGGACACAGGGTGCCTGTAATCGCCATGACAGCCAATGCCCTGGCAGGTGACAGGGAAAAATGTCTTGCGGCAGGCATGAATGATTATGTTGCGAAACCAGTTGAACCATATGCCCTTTATAAAAAACTGATAGAGTGGATAGAGCCATCAGGGGAAAATACAGATGAAACCGAAGCAATTACAAACAGCGATGCGCCTTGCGTACCTGATGCCGTGGCCATCATGGGACTTGAGATGGAAGGCATT
>CAYXYO010000080.1:0-6092 GCA_964469365.1 uncultured Desulfobacterales bacterium
CAGGAAATCTGTTCATGAACCATGTTATACCGGTCTCAAGGCTGTTGACGCCATGACGCCTGTTGGCCGCGGCCAGCGTGAGCTTATCATCGGCGACCGTCAGATCGGCAAGACCGCCATCGGCGTTGACGCCATTATCGCCCAGAAGAACACTGATGTCTATTGCGTGTATGTGGCGGTAGGTCAGAAACAGGCTACAGTGGCCCTGGTTGTTGAGGCCCTCAGAAAGGCCGGCGCAATGGAGTACACCACAGTTGTTGCGGCGAGCGCGTCCGAGCCTGCATCAATCCAGTACCTTTCAGCCTTTGCCGGTACGGCCATGGGTGAATATTTCCGTGACAGCGGCAAACATGCCCTGATTGTTTACGATGACCTTTCAAAACAGGCTGTTGCCTATCGTGAGCTTTCACTGCTCCTCAGGCGTCCTCCAGGACGTGAGGCATATCCCGGTGATATTTTCTATAACCATTCGCGTCTCCTTGAGCGTTCTTCCAAACAGAATGATGATCTCGGCGCAGGCAGCCTTACAGCGTTGCCCATTATTGAGACCCAGCAGGGCGACGTTTCGGCCTATATCCCGACAAACGTTATTTCAATTACAGATGGTCAGGTTTACCTTGAGCCTTCGCTGTTCTTTGCTGGCATCAGGCCTTCCATCAATGTTGGTCTTTCGGTTTCCCGAGTCGGTGGCGCAGCCCAGGTGAAGGCCATGAAACAGGTTGCCGGTACCCTGAGGCTTGACCTTGCCCAGTATCGTGAGCTCGCAGCCTTTGCCCAGTTCGGCAGCGACCTTGACGCCAAGACCCAGGCCCAGCTGAATCGTGGCGAGAGACTGGTTGAGCTCCTCAAACAGCCGCAGTATCAGCCGCTTCCCATGGAAAAACAGGTTACCATCCTGTTTGCCGGAACAAAGGGCCTGCTTGACGACCTGCCTGTTGAAACCATTCTTGAGTTCGAGCAGGAACTGTACAAGTTCGTAGAGACAAAACATTCAGCTATCTTTACAGAGCTTGTTGAGAAGCAGGAGATCAGCGATGATCTTGCCAAGAAGATGACATCAGCAATTGAAGAGTGCAAGGCTGAATTTAAAGCAGCCCGTAATCTTTAATGAAGGGGGCATGATATGCCGTCATTAAAAGATCTTTCAATTAAAATAACCGGTATCAAGAAGACCGAGCAGATTACCAAGGCCATGAACATGGTGGCTGCGGCAAAGATGCGCGGCGCTCAGGACAGGATGGAGCAGTTTCGGCCCTATGCCGGAAAGTTCGAGTCTGTCATGGGCCAGCTTTCAGGAGGGGCAAACAGCAATGCAAGCCCCTTGATGGAAGTGCGCGATGTGAAGAAGGTGCTGCTGCTTGTGGTGACTGCTGACAGGGGACTTTGCGGAGCATTTAATGCCAATATCATTAAGGCGTCTGAAAAGTTTCTCCTCAACCTGAAATCAGAAGGCAAGGATGCCAATATAGCCTGTATTGGCAAAAAAGGCTTTCAGAATTTCAAGAAAAGCGAGTTTCCGGTTGTGCATAGCGCAGTGGACTGCATGGCTGAGATCCAGATGGTTGACGCCCGCAAGGCCGGTCAGGAAATTATTCGCATGTTTCTTGAAGGCGAGATAGATGAGGCCCACCTTGTGTATGGCCGTTTTATTAATGTGGCCGTGCAGAAACCCACTTTCAAGAAGCTGCTTCCCATCAGTCCTGAGGGTTTGGCCGGCGATTCTTCACAGGAAGAGAGTGAGGGAGCCAAGGCTACCTATATATATGAACCGGCCCCTGAAGAGATTCTCACCCAGCTTCTTCCCATGTATATCAATGTCCAGATAATGGCAGCAATGCTTGAGACCGGCGCCAGTGAACAGGCAGCCAGGATGACAGCCATGGATAATGCCACAAGGGCCTGTGAGGAGATGATTCACGATCTTTCTCTTACGTATAACAAGGCCCGTCAGGGTGCCATTACGACAGAGCTTATGGATATTGTGGGTGGCGCTGAGGCCCTTAAGGGGTAACAGACTGAGAATGGATTAAATATTGAAACAAGTATTCACCTTTTGGAGGAAGAAATATGTCTAACGTAGGAAAAATAGCCCAGGTTATTGGACCGGTTGTGGACGTTGAGTTCGAACCAGGAAATTTACCCAGCATACTTAACGGGCTTCTGGTGACCAACCCGGCTATCAGTGACAAGGAAGATAATCTTTACATAGAAGTGTCACAGCATCTCGGTGACAATGCTGTTCGTTGCATCGCCATGGACACGACTGACGGTCTTGTCCGTGGAATGGAGGTCAAGGATACCGGCGAGCCCATCAAGATCCCGGTTGGCGAGGCCGCCCTTGGCAGGATTGCCAATGTTGTGGGCTGGCCGGTTGATGGCAAGGGGCCTATTGAGTCGGATGTTATGTATCCTATTCACAGGAAACCGCCTGAGTTTACGGAACAGGATACAGCCGTACAGGTTCTTGAAACTGGTATTAAGGTTATCGACCTTCTCGTTCCATTCCCCAGGGGTGGCAAGATGGGGCTCTTCGGCGGTGCCGGTTGCGGCAAGACCGTTATCATGATGGAAATGGTTCATAATATCGCCATGCAGCATGGTGGTATCTCCGTGTTCTGCGGCGCAGGTGAGCGTACCCGTGAAGGAAACGACCTGTATCAGGAGATGAAGGATTCCGGCGTTCTTCCAAAGTGCGCCCTTATTTACGGTCAGATGACAGAGCCTCCGGGAGCCCGTGCGAGGATTGGTCTGACAGGCCTTACCGCAGCCGAGTACTTCCGTGATGAGGAAGGCCAGGACGTTCTTTTCTTTATTGATAATATTTTCCGTTTCACCCAGGCAGGTTCAGAGGTTTCAGCCCTTCTTGGCCGTATTCCTTCTGCTGTTGGTTATCAGCCGACCCTGGCAACTGACCTTGGTGCCCTTCAGGAACGTATTACATCAACTACAAAGGGTTCCATTACGGCGGTTGAGTGTGTTTATGTGCCTGCTGACGACCTTACAGACCCGGCGCCTGCCACGACATTTGCTCACCTTGACGGTACTGTTGTTCTTTCAAGGCAGATTGCAGAGCTTGGTATCTATCCTGCTGTTGACCCCCTTGACTCAACATCCCGTATCCTTGATCCGAACGTACTGGGTGAAGAACATTATCAGGTTGCCCGTGAGGTGCAGCAGACTCTTCAGAAATACAAGGATTTGCAGGATATTATTGCTATTCTTGGTATGGACGAGCTCTCTGAAGATGATCAGAAGACAGTACAGAGAGCCCGTAAGATACAGAGATTCCTTTCCCAGCCCTTCCACGTGGCTGAGACCTTTACAGGTATGCCAGGCAAGTACTGCAAGGTGGAAGATACTGTGAAGGGCTTCAAGGAAATCCTTGAGGGCAAGCATGATGACCTGCCTGAACAGGCCTTTTATATGGTTGGATCCATTGAAGAGGCAGTGGAGAAGGCTTCCAAATAGTCTATAACAACAGGGAACAGTGAGTTTCCCTGTTGTTGTTTAACAGCTTAAACAAGAGAGGCTGAAGGAAAATGGCCAATAAATTCCAGTTAGAAGTAGTGACGCCAAGCAAACAGGTTGTCAGCGAAGAGGTTGAGCTTGCCTCTGTGCCTGGTGGTGAAGGTGCATTTGGCGTAATGGCTAACCATGCACCTCTCCTTTCCACTCTGGCAACAGGTGAAATGAGATATGAAGTTGATGGTCAGATTACAAGATTAGCCATCAGCGGCGGGTTCTGCGAAGTCTCAAACAATGTAATGACTGTTCTTGCAGAGTCTGCGGAAAAGACAGATGATATTGATGTCCAGAGGGCTCTCAAGGCCAAGGAAAGGGCTGAAAAAAGGATTCAGGAAGCCCTTGCCGGTCAGGAGAAGGTGGATCTTGCCAGGGCCCGTGCCGCGCTTTCCAGGGCGCTTGCAAGGCTGAAACTTGCGGGACATGATGTCTGATCGTTAAGTTCTGTTTTAACTAATAAGTTAAAAGGGCAGCCTTGGGGCTTGCCCTTTTTTATTGCTATTGTATATATATTGTCATGGCCTGCTGTTGTATTTAATCTTGAGGCTGGTGGAGGTTGGTCTTTAAATGAGTTCATTATCATCTGTGTCGGCTGTTGTCCTTGCGGCAGGCAAGGGGACCAGGATGAAATCCGCACTTCCAAAGGTCTTGCACACTGTTCTTGGACGACCCATGCTGCATCGTGTCCTGGATGTTGTTATGGATGTAGGTGTGGAGATGCCTGTGGTGGTCACAGGGCATGGAGGCGACGCGGTTGTCAGCTCTCTTTCAGGTGTTGCCTGCCGGGCAGTTACACAGGAGAAACAGCTTGGCACCGCCCATGCGGTACGGTGTGCCGAACCCTTTTTGGCGGATTTCAGGGGTGATGTGCTGATTGTTTGCGGAGATACACCGCTTATTCAACGGTCAACCCTCAGAGCTTTTTTTGAAAGTCATGTCAGACATGATCGTGCCCTTTCAATCCTGAGCACCATATTGGACAATCCGGTTGGATATGGTCGTATTTTACGTTCAGCTTCTGGCAGGGTGACCGGCATTGTGGAAGAGAAGGACGCCAGTGAGGAAGAACGGCAAGTGCGCGAGATAAACACAGGTATTTATCTTGTTGACGCCGGTATGCTTTTTAGGCTGCTCGAAAGGGTCAAGGCTGATAATGCCCAGGGTGAATACTATCTTACCGATATTGTCAGACTGGCATGTCAGGATGGCAGAAGGGTCGGAGCCGAGCCTGTTGCCGGGCCTGATGAGAGTCTTGGCGTGAACTCAAGGCGCGAGCTTGCCAGGGCTGAAGATATTATGTTGTCAAGGGTGCGTAACTCCTTGATGGATAATGGCGTTACTTTTCATATGCCTGAAACCGTTTATGTGGAGCCTGAGGTAACCATGGGTGAGGATGTGATTATACATCCGAATGTAATGGTGACAGGTCGCAGCATTATAGGCGCAGGTGTTGAAATAGGACCATTTTCCTTCATAGATAACTGTCAGGTAGAACCCGGAACAGTGGTTCCGGCCATGAGTCTGTTGAGGTGATTTGTTATGGAACATGCAGAAGTGTTGCAACTTGAAGAGAAAATATCAGGTCTTTTGGAATATTGCCGTAAGGTTACTGAAGAGTGTAGACAGTTGAAAACTGCTATTCAGGAGAAAAACAGGCAAATTTCCGAACTTGAAGAAGAGGTGGCCAGGTTGAATCAGGACCGTTCAGAGGTCAGGGGGCGTATTGAATCCATTGTGAGCCGTATAGATGAGCTGAATGTGCAGCTGGAGGCAGGAGAGGCGGATGACGGACCGGGTCCTGTTGGTAATGCCATCTGATTTCCTGTTACAGTGAACAACACTGTATATTTTCATGTCGGAAGTTATTGAAATTAAATTCTTGGGCCAGGTTTACAGGTTCCAGGCGGATGAATCAGATGCTGATGTCATGGATGTGGCTGCATATGTCGAAGAAAAGCTGGAAGAGGTTGAGCGGCAGTATGCTGGCCTGCCGCCTGGCAAGATAATGGTCATGGCGGCATTGCTCATGGGAAAGGATTGCGTGTCGCTTAGAAGTGAGCTTGAAACCCTGAAACAGAAAATAAAAATACAATCGGAACTGATTGGAGAGGGGATAAGGCTTATGCGGGCCCCTGAAAATGAATAATTGCAATCAGTCCCTGTTTCATCTATAATTAATGGTATGGATACCTTGAAAAACAAGAACTCCCTTTGAAGTTATATGAAATTTTTTGGGAATCCATGGGATATTTTTGGGGATGACGGGATGATGTTTTCATATAATATCTGAAAGGTGTTAAAGGGGATTTTTCAAGGCGATTTTATAGAGATATTTAACAGTTCCCCTGCCTGGTTTGTGATCTGTTGACGGTAGTTGAGCCAACATCCCGTACAAGGGAGTCATAATGTGTCGAGGCAGGAAAGAGAGAACAGCTTTTTCCGCTGTAGGCGCTGAAGACACCCACCTGAGAAAATCAGGTTCAATAGGCGCAACAGACACGGCCAGGGCGGGGGTTTGAAGAATAGGTCCATGGGGACAACATAATGTGTTGTATTTAAGGGATGGCGCT
>CAYXYO010000081.1:0-4925 GCA_964469365.1 uncultured Desulfobacterales bacterium
GCAGGCGCTGGAGATGACGTTTACGCATCTGTTTTCAATACGTTGCTCAAACCTGTCGCCATGGAGTTCAGACCGGATATCATCCTTGTCTCAGCCGGTTTTGACACCTACAGGAACGATCCGCTTGGCGGCATGGCTGTCTCTATATACGGTTTTGCCTATATGGCGCGGGTGCTGCTTGAAATTGCCTCTGAGTGTTGCGGGGGACGCATACTTTTCTCCCTTGAGGGTGGTTATGACCTTGATGGATTAAGAGACGGGGTGCTTGCCGTTCTCCTTGAGGCGATTGGCAGAACCGTTCTGGATGAAAAAAATCTGCAAAGGCTTTCAAAGGCCATGGCAGGCCCCCAGGCATTGGAACAGGCAGTTGAATTTCAAAAAAAATACTGGCCCTGTCTGGCATGACCGGCAAGTTTTTTATATTCTGTTCAGGTGCTGGTTTCCGGTTCTGACTGTTGTAGGAAAATCAGGGAAAAGGAAAAGGTTATGAAAGTAAAAAGCTGGATGAGCGGAGATGTCCATACCATTACCCCTGACCTGCCCATATCCGAGGCGGTGCGGATTATGACTTCCAGGTCAATACGGCATCTGCCGGTGGTGGATCAGGGCGAGATGATAGGGCTGGTTACGGAAAGCAACATACGGCAATACCTCAGTCAGCCTGTTGATGACGTTATTATTGAAGATATCATGATTGTAAACCCCATAACCATTGATATCAACGCAAGCATTGATTCAGCGGCCAAACTCATCCATGCATACAAGATAGGATGTCTGCCTGTGCTGGAAAAGAGAAAGCTTGCAGGAATAATTACAACAATAGACATACTTGCCGCCTTTATTGAGCTTATGGGCATACTGGAGGAGAGCTCGCGTATTGATGTGGTTGTGAATGAAAATATCGGTTCCATAGAAGATGTCATGAAGATCATACGGCATAATGGAGGGACTGTTATCAGCGTGGGACTGGATGCCGGTTCATCACATAAGAGAATGTATTATATACGTCTCAGGAAGACCGGACTTGAGGATATTATCAACGCTGTTAATGAAGCGGGGCACAAGGTGGCGGCAATAGTGGATTAGTGTGGGAACAGAATGAGTGGATTTCAGGTCAACAAGACAGTTCAGGAGATAAATGAGAAGATCCGGTCAGGCAAGGTGGTTGTGGTAACCGCCGAGGAGATGATCGGTATTGTCAGAAAACGTGGCAGGGTCAGGGCCGCCAGGGAAGTTGATGTCGTGACCACCGGGACATTTTCACCAATGTGCTCATCAGGCGTTTTTATCAATTTCGGTCACGCGTCGCCAGGTATCAGGGCCTCCAGGGTCTGGCTGAATGACGTTCCGGCCTATGGAGGCATAGCGGCCGTGGATATATACCTTGGATGTACTGAAGTAAGGGAGGGCGATCCCCTTAACATGATATATCCCGGAGATTTTTCCTATGGTGGCGGCCATGTGATCCACGATCTTGTAGCTGGGAAAAAGATACATATAAGGGCTGAAAGTTATGGCACCCACTGTTATCCATCCAGGTTCCATGAAAAACGCGTAACCCTTAAGGAACTTCCCTATGCCCGCCTGTGCAATCCGAGAAATGCCTATCAGAATTACAACTGTGCCGTCAACATGACTGACAGGACAGTTTATACATACATGGGGGTGCTTAAGGCAAGGATGGGGAATGCCAACTACGCCACGTCAGGCCAGATAAGCCCCTTGATAAATGACCCCTACTACAGGACAATAGGGCTGGGAACCCGTATTTTTCTTGGCGGAGGCACTGGTTACGTCGTGGCAGCCGGAACCCAGCATAATCCGAATGCGCCGCGGCTTGAGAATGGAACCCCCAAAACGCCTGCCGGAACCCTTATGGTCACAGGCGACCTTAAACAGATGAAGGCCGAATGGCTTGTAGGGGTCAGCCTGCCGGGTTACGGCTGCTCACTTGCAGTCGGGCTTGGACTTCCCATTCCTGTGCTTAACGAGGAGATAGCCGGGTTCACAGCCGTATCCGATGACGATATCGTTACCCAGGTCATTGATTACGGAAGGGATTATCCAGAGGGCAGGGGAGTGTCTCTCAGGGAAGTAACCTATGCGGAACTGAAGAGCGGTTTCATAACAATAGGCGAAAAGCGGGTCAGAACAGCTCCCCTGACAAGTTACATACGCTCATTAAAGATCGCTGAAATACTAAAGGAGTGGATTGTAGACGGCCGGTTTTTCCTTGGTGAGCCGCAGGAGATGATTGATCCGGGTTCAGGATGATTCACCTTGAGGAGAAGTCAGACCGTCTTCATGAGTATCTCGCAGGCCTGAACGGTCCTGTCGCCATAGCATTTTCAGGCGGTGTTGACAGCGCCTGCCTTTTGGGAACGGCCATGCGGACATGCAGATATGGAGTAATCGCCATACTGATGGACTCTGTTTTTCTGGCAGGGGATGAAAGGGAGTGGGCCATAAAACTTGCCATGGAGATGGGAGCGGAGCTCCACATAATTGAATGGAAACCGCTTGAAATCGAGGCCATAAGGGAAAATGGCCCTGGACGATGTTATTATTGCAAATATCATATGTACAGTGTGATTTTGCAATATTTAAAAAAAAGAAGGATTAAATTTATCCTTGATGGCACTCATGCCGATGATATGAAAAGTGACCGGCCAGGTTACAGGGCAATCCTGGAACATGGTGTAAAGACGCCCATGGCAGACGCTGGAATTACAAAACAAGAGATAAGACATATGGCAGCAGGCTTGCCCATGTCAGTGGCTGAGAAGCCGTCCCAGTCATGCCTTGCCACAAGGATCGGACATGGGCAGAAACTTGAGGGAGAGTTGCTTGAAGCTGTTGAAAAAATCGAGATCTGTTTTAAGAAAGCCGGCTGTTGGCATGTGAGGTGCAGAGTGGATGATGGTAATGCCGCCATTATTACAGGCGATAGTTGTGCCGATAAGTGGTTAGCATGTTATGAAAACATTCTAACCATGGGATACAATTGTTTTTTCAAAGAATTATCCTTGACTAATGCTGCAAGTGGCTATTATTGTTATTAGCAATAATTTTTCTATTGTTTTTTTATATACTAAAGTATAGAAATATTAACGCTGGTGATTTTCAGGTTATAATCAAATTAGCCATAGTTAAATCTTAAACCTTAAACCATCAACTATTTAGAAAGGACAAGGAAGGGAAATGAACAAGGGACAACTCGTGGAACGCATGGCAGAATCAGCAGGTATCAGCAAAAATGCCGCTGAAAGGGCATTGAACGGTTTCATGGATGCTGTAATGGAGGCAATGGAGTCAGGGGACAAGGTTGTAATGGTCGGTTTTGGAACCTTTTCTGTAACGGAAAGAAAGGCACGTACCGGCAGGAATCCACAAACCGGAAAAGAGATAAAGATTCCAGCCAAAAAAGTTGTAAAGTTCAAGGTTGGTTCACGTCTTGCGGAGGCAGTTTCGTAACAAGGATAAAGCTGGGGTAAAATTCTTAAGAGAAAATAATCATTTAACCATCTCGCAAAACTCTCACTTTGGTTCAATGTTGCGTTGTGGCGCTGTTGCCGAAATGAAAAATGTTCACATATGTTTAATTATGTTGAGCTTTTGATTTTCGTTGCTTTTTGCGCTGAACCAAAATCCAGCCTGTTCAAGGCTTTCACTATTATCAAATAAAAACAGAGGCTCTTCTCATTTTTTATGAGGAGAGCCGTTTTTTTGTGTTTAAATTGTTTTGGTTAACGGCTTAACAAATAGACATTAATGCAGTATTATCAGCAGTTAATTTTTTGTTAAATAACTGCGGTCAAAATTCAAGTTCATGGACCATGATGCCGATATGATGATTAAAGAAGAAAATACATTAAGGACATAATTCCAGCATGAATATTTCATTACATCAGATTCAGAACGTCATCAGGGCATATGGTCAACGGGTCGAGAGAAGGGGAGTTGCACGCCTGAGACCAACCGTGCCCCAATCTGTCCCTGATTCCATCACTATTTCTTCTGAGGCCAAAAACAGACAGATTGCTGACAAGGTGGCGTCTGAAATAGTATCCAGGGTTACGGGCCAGCCCCAGGGAGTTAAGGAAGATTTGATGAATAGCGGTCTTTTTGAAAGACTTGGCAGTGAGCTCGGTGGAGAAATTGATGTGCTTGCTGACCGGGACAGGAAGGGCAGCTTTAAGTTCAAGGTTATAGACCCTGAAAAGGGAGAAGTAATAAAGGAACTCAATACAGAAGATATACAGAAGGTGATAGGGCGCCTCTATGACAAGATAGAATCAAGGGTAGCCTAGATATATTTATAAGGGGAATAGAATGAAGGTATCAGACATAGCACAGAAAGTAAATGATGTATATGCACAGAACATAGCTGCATTGCAAAATCAGACAACTCAGGGGAGTAATCAGAATGTAAAACAGCAGGAATCTGTACCTGCTGTGGACAAGGTTGAATTTTCCTCCGGATCCAGGCTGCTTCAGCGTGTCAATGAGGCTGCGGATGTCATGGATGTTCAGCGTACTGAGAAAATAGATCAGGTACGCAACCAGATACAGGCCGGAACCTATGAGGTAAATCCTGATAAAATAGCAGGTGCCATGATGAAGGACCTTATAAAAGAGATAGGCTGAATTTTTCGCGATTAGTGTTCTTCCGGACACCTGACGGGCAAGTGCCGTCAGGTGTTTTTTTTTGCGTGAATTGCCTTGGGGAAATTACATCCTTGACAAGGGGAACATGCCGAGGTGGATATAAAGGATATCGAACAAATTTGTTCAAATTCGTTTTTGACAGGATATCCCGTAGAGCATCTGATTTTGCCTCTGCCTGTTGCAGGGGATTTCTTGGCCATGTCTTGGACCAGCATGTTCAACATCAAGGAAGTGTCGCATAAGATATATTATGTAAA
>CAYXYO010000082.1:0-6883 GCA_964469365.1 uncultured Desulfobacterales bacterium
CAGAAGGGCGGTTTTCCTCCTTTACGCGAGTTCCGCCATAATGTGCGCCATTGCCGGGGTCATGTTCCTTGCGGTCTTGTGCCAGTGACAAAGATGCTGCTTACAAAAGCGCGTATACGACCTGTTTATGTTGTGCCAGGCACTCTTGTTGCTCCCTGCGCTGAACCAAAAGCCAATTTTTAAAGGCCTTCTTTAAATACCCTTCTTGATTGCCGCCTGCCCCGATATTATAAGGTTAGTAGCGCAGGGGCATTACCTGAATGCGTATCCTTGTAAACTGGCAGGGCTGTTTTGCCGGCAACCTGTCTCAATGTGTATGATGAGGTGTTAAAAATGGCGGTTAGAAAGAAAAGAGTGGTGAAAAAGGATTGGATGGATTTCCTCAGGAAATTCAATGGGGCCAACCGGTTCATGTCCTGCAATATATTCCAGGGCGACAGGGAGACGGCAGGGGATATTACCCTGGCGGGGATACTCTACGATGAGACGGAAAGGGTCGTGTCTGTAATATCCGCCAGTGATGATCCTGAAAGGGCATGCGTGTCCGTTGTCGACGTGAAAGTTCCCAGGGGGATCTATCTGATTTCAGATACTGAAAATGACAGGGTGCGCGGCGTTCAGATACAGGGGGGGCCGGGCGTTCCCATGGTGCGCGTGGAAATTGTGAATAACAATGCCGGGAGAAACAGACATATATGGATAAGCACCCTGGCCCAGAAGATATATGAGAGGCGTGGCGAGAACGAAGGCTCGGCCCAGGGAGACTGGCTGCAGGCTGAATCAATTGTGGAGCGTGTTGTTTCCGGCCTTGAGGAATGTCTGAAATGATTCTGCGTGACAGCTACAAGGCGTCAGGCGCCCTCTTTGACAAGGTGAGGAGCCCCGGGGAGACCATTGAGTGGGTGCGGGGCCGCCTTGCCGAAACAGGTCTTGACATACTCCGGGAAACAGTAAGGATTGACAGGGATCGCCTTGGCATACCAGTCTATATAAGCAAGTACCATCCTGCTGCGGTCAGACTTACAGGCACCTACAAGCAGATGGGGAAGGGCGCCACACCGGAACAGGCCGAGGCCAGCGCCATTATGGAGCTTGTGGAACGGTTCAGCCTTTTTGATTTTGTCCGGAACGGCAGGCGGCGGTTTTCCATTATGGAGCCGGACAGCCCGGATTTTATGCCTGTGGCGGACCTGCTTAAATCTCTCCACCCCCAGGTTGCCGACTCCGGAATGGAGGAGAACCTTTTGCAGTTTCTTGCCATCCTTCCCATGGAGTGGATGGATGCGGTAAGGCCCGTGGATGGCAGGAGATGCCAGGTGCCTTTTTCATGGTTCTGGCCTGTCAATGAATATAACGGCTCCGCTGCTGGCAATTCCCTGGAGGAGGCGGCAGTACAGGCTGTTTCAGAGGTCATAGAGCGTCATGTCTGTTCCAGGATAACCTATGACAGCATTGTCACGCCTGAAATTGACCAGGAGAGCATAGAGAACCCGGTTGCCCGTGACCTTGTTTCAAGGTTCCTGGCAAGGGGAGTCAACCTTCTGTTAAAGGACTTTTCCCTTGATACCGGGGTTCCCACAGTCGGGGCCGTGGCATGGGATCCGTCCACATATCCTGCCAGGAGCGAGATAGTCTATACGGCAGGCACTGCGCCGGAACCTGAACGCGCCCTGATACGGGCCCTTACAGAGGTGGCCCAGCTTGCCGGTGATTTTGACACGGATGGGAAGTATGTTGAAAGCGGTCTGCCAAAGTTCAAGGATTTCAGGGACGCGGCCTATGTGATGGACAGCTCCAGCAGGATCTCCCTGAAGGATATGCCGGACTGCGGCAGTGACAACTTCAGGGCGGAGCTTGAAAAGATGTGCGCCAATGTGGAACATGCCGGCCTGACTGTCTATGTGAGTGATGTTACACATCCGGTTCTCGCGGTGCCGGTTGTCTATGCCGTGGTCGCTGGCAATCATTTCAGGGACAGGACCGTGAATCTCGATCTCCCTTTTCATGCGGCCAGGATCGCGTCCAGGTGTCATGACAGGGACGCCGCCCTGGAGGCCCTCGGCTTCCTGGAGAGACACTATCCTGAAAGATATGACGTGGCCTTTTTCAGGGCCCGTATTTATGAGGAAAATGGTGATTATGACTCTGCGGCCGCCCTTTATATGTCCGCCCTTGACAAGGAGCCTGATGAAGGGGAAGTGGCAAGCATCTACTGTCATGCCGGCATATGCTTCAGGGAACTTGGACGGCTTGACGATGCGGTGTCCGCCCTTGACCGGGCGCGGGAACTGAATCCTTCCCTGAAGGAGATACATAACCAGCTTGGGTACTGTTATTACCGCAGGGGCGAGTATCTCAAGGCAATAGAGGCCTTTGAAGCCGCTATTGCCCTTGATCCGGGTTCGGCCATTGATTATGCCAATATCGCAAGCAATCTCAGAAAACTGGGCATGCACAGCGACGCGATGAGGTTTTATGACCTTGCCCTTGAACTGGACCCGTCTCTCGATTGGGCAAGGAAGCAGAGGCAGGAGGTAATGGAGCTCGCAAAGGGAGAGTATGTTTCAAATTGACAAAGAAAAATGAATGGCTGTTCATGCAGGGTGGCGGTTTTGGAGAGTCTTTTCAGGTTTTTGTTTTGTTAAAACAGATGGTTGTTAATATTTTGGTGCGGTTTGTCAAAGTGTTCTTTTCGGCTTGACAAAGAAAAACTGGTATAGTAAGTACGTTCTTTAATAATGTTTTATGCCAGATTAAACAAAAAGTTAATAATCCCAAAAGGAGGGCAACATGGCACAATTAGAGTATAAGGGCAAAAGCTACGAAGTAGATGAGGACGGTTTCCTGCTTAAAGGTATGGAAGAGTGGGATGAAAACTGGGTTGAGTACGTTATGGGCGAGGAAGGCATCTCCGAGATTACAGACGACCACCAGAAAGTAATCGACGTTCTTCAGGACTACTTCAAGAAAAACGGTATTGCTCCAATGGTTCGTATCCTTTCCAAGACCACAGGTTATCCTCTCAAGAAGATCTATGAGCTCTTCCCGTCAGGACCTGGCAAGGGAGCATGTAAAATGGCTGGTCTTCCCAAGCCTACAGGCTGCGTGTAACATCGCTGTCATACTGCTTTTCAAAAGGCCTTCACCTGTTGGTGGAGGCTTTTTTTTTGCCATTTGGCTCCACAGATGACAATTTGTTTATTTTATCCATTGAACTTTATTTTATGCCCTGTTATAAGAACGTATTTTATTTGTCCTAGGGGGATTTTATTACATGGAAAAAGCGTTGACCGAGGTAACTCAGGAACAAACCTCAGCAGCAGCCGCGGAAGATGCAGCTGCGCCACAGCAGGCTGAAATGTCAGCCGACCTTGCACTGGACTCTGATCAGGAGATATTTGATGACTCCGGAGATATGAGCCAGTTTGAAGAGCTTTTTGAGCAGAGTCTTCAGACCTTTCAGGAGGGAGAGATTCTGGAGGGCACAGTCGTGGGTATCGACCGCGACAAGGTTATGATAGATGTCGGATACAAATCCGAAGGCCTTATTCCCTTGCGGGAGTTTGCGGATGAGGATGGCCAGACCTCCATTGAACCTGGAGATACCGTCGAGGTGCTCCTGGAGCGGTGGGATTCTGACGACGGCACTTTGAGGCTGTCTCATTCAAAGGCCCTGCGCAGGCAGGTCTGGGAGGATATTGTAGCCACGTTTGAGGCGGAGAAAAATATTACAGGCACTGTTGTCTCCAGGGTCAAGGGAGGTCTTTCAGTCAGGCTTGGCGGAGTCAAGGGCGGAGTATTCGCCTTTCTCCCCTTTTCCCAGATAGACCTTCGTCCTGTAAAGGACCCTGAGGAGATGATCGGCACTGAAATAGAGTGCGCCATTCTGAAGTGTAACCGCAAACGTGAAAATATTGTTATTTCGAGACGGGCCATACTTGAGAAGGAGCGTGACGAGGCGCGTCAGGCGACCCTGAGCACCCTTGAAGAGGGACAGGAGAGGGAAGGCATTGTCAAGAATATTACGGATTATGGTGTGTTTATCGACCTCGGGGGCATTGATGGCCTTCTCCATATCACTGATATTTCATGGGGCAGGATCGAACATCCAGGCAAGATGTTCAAGGTGGGAGATACCGTAAAGACCAAGGTTTTGAGTTTTGATGTTGAATCAGGCAAGGTGTCCCTTGGAATAAAACAGCTTGTGGAAGATCCTTGGGCCCGTGTTGAGGAAAAATATCCGGTTGGTGAAAAGGTGACCGGACGGGTTGTAAGTCTGACTGATTACGGCGCGTTTGTTGAACTGGAAGAAGGCGTGGAAGGCCTTGTGCATGTATCCGAGATGTCATGGACCAAGAGGGTGCGTCATCCTTCACACATGTTGAGCAAGGATGAAGAGGTCGAGGCGGTGGTGCTTAATGTCGATCCTGAAAACAAGCGCATATCCCTTGGACTCAAGCAGGTTAAGCCCAATCCATGGGATCTCGTGACGGAAAACTATCCGCAGGGGACGGTTATTGAGGGACAGGTCAAGAATATTACTGATTTCGGTCTGTTTATAGGCATAGAAGAGGGGATAGACGGCCTTGTCCATATATCTGATCTTTCCTGGAACAAGCGGGTGAATCATCCTTCAGAGCTGTACAAGAAGGGGGATACCATCCAGGCGGTTGTTCTTAATATCGACAAAGAAAAAGAGCGTTTCTCACTTGGCGTGAAACAGCTCCATCCGGATCCGTGGGAGTCGGCGCCTGAGCGTTTTCCTGTTGGCGGACTTGTTACCGGCAAGATAACAAATGTAACTGATTTCGGTATATTCGTAGAGCTTGAAGAGGGTATAGAAGGCCTTGTTCATGTATCTGAAATAGGCCCCGGCAAGGTGAAAACTCCTGTGGGACAGTATAACACCGGCGATGAGATTACAGCCAAGGTCATACATGTTGCTCCCCTTGAGCGCCGCATAGGCCTTTCTCTCAAAAAACTTGAGGAGGACAAGGAACGCTCATACTATGATGAGTATCAGGACAGCGGCAGGACAGGCACCACCCTTGGCAGCCTTCTCCAGGAGGAGATGGTTCAGAAGAGCAGGGCCAGGGCTGAAGAGGACGCTTCGGAAGGCTGATACTGTCTGAGGTACAATAATCCTGTAAATCAACCCCCGTGTGTATCTGTGATATGCACGGGGGTTTTGTTATTGTTCTGTTTTCAGGGGGGCTGATTTTCATGGAACCTTCAGATGAACTTGTGCAGATAGTTGACGAGGCGAATAACCCTGTCGGCAGCGTTACCCGCAGTGAGATGCGCCGCCTTGGGCTGATTCACAGGGCTGCCTATATCCTTGTGTTTAACAGCAGGGGAGAACTTTTTGTGCAGAAGCGCACCATGTCAAAGGATATCTATCCAGGTTATTATGACGTGGCTGCCGGAGGCGTGGTGCTCGCCGGTGAACCGTGGGATGAAGCTGCAAGGCGTGAGCTTGCCGAGGAGACCGGCATAGCAGGGGTTCCCCTTGCGCCTCATTTTCCTTTTTATTACTCTGATGAGAATAACCGTGTCTGGGGGATGATCTACTCATGCACATGGGATGGCGATATCGTTCTTCAGCCGGAAGAGGTTGAAAGCGGTGAGTTTATGACCCTTGACAAGGTGTTTGACAGGATGGAAACCGCAAGGTTCACGCCTGACGGCGTGCTTATACTGAAAAAGTTCGTGGCTGAAAGCAGTTTATGAAAAGGCAATAGATAATGGAGGATATTCCTGATGGATATAAAGAGAGTGCTGGTCGCAGGGTCTGGCGGCCGTGAACATGCGCTGTGCTGGAAGATAGCCCGGAGTCCGAGGGTTGAAAAGGTGTTCTGCGCGCCTGGCAACGCGGGTATTGCCGCGGAGGCTGAGTGCGTGCCCATAAAGGCGTCGGATATTGACGGGCTTGTGAGGTTTGTCCGTGACAACCATGTTGACCTGACGGTAATCGGGCCTGAGGATCCGCTTGCCATGGGAATAGTTGACCGTTTCAGGGAGGAAGGACTTGTGGTGTTTGGTCCCGGCGCCGACGCCGCAAGGATAGAGGCCAGCAAGGTATTTACAAAGGAGTTGCTTTCCGGGGCCGGGATACCCACCGGAGCTTACAGGGTTTTTTCCGACCCTGATGACGCCATGGCATATATACGCGACAGCGCTGGAGTGCCTGTTGCAATCAAGGCGGACGGCCTTGCCGCAGGCAAGGGAGTGATACTTGCCCATACCCTTGAGGAGGCTGAAGAGGCCATAAACCTGATAATGAAGGACAGGGCCTTTGGAAACGCCGGTGACAAGGTGGTAATTGAGGAATTTCTTACAGGCGAAGAGGCCTCTTTCATGGCTGTTACTGATGGAAAGACAGTGCTGCCCCTGGCCACTTCCCAGGATCACAAACCTGTTTTTGACGGAGACAGGGGGCCGAATACCGGGGGCATGGGTGCATACTCGCCAGCCCCTGTTGTAACGGAAAAACTTCATGAAGAGATAATGGAGACCATAATAGAGCCGACTGTAAGGGCAATGGAAGAGGCTGGTTCGCCTTACACAGGCATACTGTACGGCGGTCTTATCATAAGGGATGGGAAAGCCAGGGTGATAGAGTATAATTGCCGTTTTGGAGACCCTGAGGCCCAGCCCATACTTATGCGTCTCAGGACCGATCTTGTGGATATTATAGAGGCTGCCATTGAAGGACGGCTTGACAGGATAAGTCTTGAGTGGGATGAGAGGGCTGCTGTGTGTGTGGTCCTTGCGTCTGACGGCTATCCCGGAAGCTATGAGAAGGGCATGAGGATAAAGGGCCTTGACAAGGTGGTAATTGAGGAATTTCTTACAGGCGAAGAGGCCTCTTTCATGGCTGTTA
>CAYXYO010000083.1:0-3180 GCA_964469365.1 uncultured Desulfobacterales bacterium
CACCTTTTCCGCCGCCAGCAGATTCGCAGGCATGGAGCATGTTTTTTTCAGGCTGATAAGGGAGTTTGTTTCCGACTACGGCAATGCTTCTGAAAAATTGACAGACATGATAACAGGAGGATACTATGAAGATGCCATCAGGTTTGTCCACAGTATGAAGGGGGCAGCGGCCAACCTGTCGGCCACTGATTTGAGGGACAGCGCGGAAGAGATGGAAAACCTTCTGAAGAGCGGTGAAGTCAGGCGAGCCCAAGGGCATTTGTCGTCATTGGCCCAAAAACTGTCCCGGATGAAAAAAGAGGTGGGACAACTGTTCCTGGACGGACAGTATTATGACAACACCGACCCTGATTCTGCGGACGGACCTTTTCTTCCCCATTCCACCCCAAGGCATCACGCCCTCAAGATGACAAGCCTCACGGAGAGGCTGAAAGAACTTGACTCTCTCCTCGCCCTTTCAGACATTGACGCGGAAGAGCTATGGCTGGAGATAAAAAACGACATTAAAATCCTGGATGACAACACGCTGGACAAGCTGGACAACGCCATTGAAAATATGGAGTTTGAAAAGGCGCGGAAAATACTTGCAACCATCATTGAGGAATATATGACCGCAAAATGAACCGTTATCTTTACAATATTATTGCAGAGATCCAACATGAACTGCGTTCTCCGGCAAACGCCATGCTTTCCCTTTCTGATTTTGCTCTCCGTGCCGATGACCGCACGTCTGTTGATGAATACCTGTCTGAAATCCGGAAAAGGGGAAAAGGGCTCCTGCGTCTGTTAGATGCCTTCTTTGAATTTGCAGAGGTCACAGAGGGCAAAATAGCCCTGGCCGAATTTCATGAATTTTCTCTTTGCGGACTCCTCGACAGGCTCAGAAGGTTGGTGGAAAAAGACAGGAAAAACAGCTCGACCCTGCGTCTTGGAAAACTTCCCGGCCTTGAACATGAGAGATTGCAGGGAGATGTCAGGAAAATGGAGAGATGCCTTGCCCTGCCCCTCCTCTTTTTCTCCTCTCTTCCATGGACAGAACACATAGAAATCAACATAAAGTTCATCAAATCACATGATAAAGGCCAATTTCTCAGAATAATATATCTCTGTTCCCTTTTCCGATTCGGTGGCAATCTCCATGAACTGTTATGCATAAAAAACGGTATGGGAGTATTCCAGACAGACGACATTGACAAATCCGGCGTACTATACCTGGCCCTTTGCAGGGGCATGGCTGAAGGCATGGGTGGCTTTTTCAAATGCGGATGCCTTGATGGCGGCATGGTTGAATGCATTGTCGAAACCCCTGTGAAACCGGCAATCAGCAAGCCAGCATCCTGTAAGCCCGGGCTCTGCGTAATGATAACAGGGTTCCCCCCCTTTGAAACAACTCTGATGGAGCGTAAATGCCGCCATGCGGGCCTCATTCCGCTGCAAGCTGACGAAACCGGCACAGCCGTTGAGCTGTACAGGAATGCTTCTGAAAACAGCCGTTGCGTCATGGCCGTCATGCCATGGGAATTCATCACATCATCCTGTGACATCTCGACTGTAAATGAGGCAGAAAAGCTGTTTTCCGGAGATGTTGTGCTTGTGGCCACAGGAGTCCCGCCACTGGCCCTCATGAAGAATAATAAGGGGCATGGCAAAAACATATACAGTATCCGGGGAAATACCCTGGATACTATCGAACAGGCAATCTCGTTTTTATCAACAGAAACAAGAGACAAACCAGGTTCGTTATCTGAGAGAGGGAAGGCCCTGCATGACGTGGTGGAACAGCGCCCCACCATGAACGATGTGATAAAGCCGGGCACCAAGGCCCTTGTCGTGGAAGATGACCGCATCAACCAGCAGGTTGCCCTGAACATGCTGAAACAGCTTGGGTGTTCGGTTGTGGTGGCATCACACGGCAAGGCTGCCATGAAGGCAGTAACCCGCAAAAAATTTGATATTGTGTTCATGGACCTGATCCTGCCCGACACAGACGGTTTTACCCTTACGGGAGAAATAAAGTCATTACAGGAATACAGGAACATACCGGTCATTGCCCTGACCGCCAGGCGTAACAGCCATAGTGAGTGCCTCGAAAATGGCATGGATGATTTTATTGCAAAACCTCTTGACAAGGATACGCTTGCACAACTGCTTGTCAGATGGCAGCAAAGCAGAAAAGGCAGTGCGTAAAAACAGGATAGCAAGCGCCTCTGAAGTGACACGTCCCTGTGAAGCGAAAAGAATCAAACGGAAGATATCCTTCTGTTGAAAAGCCTGGAAGAAGCCGCAAGGGACAAGAGTGACATCAAACTTCTGACATTTCCGGACTTGTGGAATTATCCAGGGAGTGGGAAAAGGAATGGATGTGTCATGATAACCCGCTGCGCAGGATTGCTTGTTGACGGCAATACCACGTCGGCCAGAGAGATATTTTCCAGCATCAGGGGATTAACCGGACGCTGCCACAAAAAATACAAACAAGAAGTGCTGTCGCTTCAGGCATTTTCCACCATTATCCCCTGAAGAAAAAAGGAACTTATCTGCCTTGCCGCAGCATCAACCTTGTATTTTTTTCTGGATGAAAGCACCCAGAAACGTGACATCTCATCAACCGCTCCAAAAAACGCCCGTTTGAAAATGCCCGGGCTGACATCCTCCCTGAATATGCCGCTATCCTTGCCTTCTACTATAATATGTGAAATCAGGTTCAGGTATTCGGCAAACTTCTTGTTGCGGTACTCCTTCATGAATTTGCTGCTCTGTCGCAGCTCCACCTGAATAACCTCCGCAAGGTGCCTGTTTTCCTCAACAATACGCAAATGAAATTCCGCAAAAACCCTCAATTTTTCCCTTGGGTCATCATGAAGGGCCAGTTCATGCTTAAGACGGGCAATAATCTTCCCCATCTCCTCCTCAAAGATGGTTACGAGGATGTCATATTTATTGTTAAAATAAAGATAAATGGTACCGTCCGCGACATTTGCCTCCTTGGCTATCTCGGATATTCTCGCGCTGAAAAATCCCTTTTCAGCAAATACCTTGATGGCGGCCTGCACTATCTTTTTATGTTTGTCTGCAACTTTCATAACATCTGTGTTCAAAAGTCCGGATTATGCAACTATCCCTATCCGGACATTTTTTCTCCTCAACCCTTAAACAGTCCGGGTAAAACATACCCTCTCT
>CAYXYO010000084.1:0-7537 GCA_964469365.1 uncultured Desulfobacterales bacterium
ACTCTAATTTAGCAAGAGGTAGGTGTCTCACTTACATTGACACAGAGGGATGTTACTGAGATGGAAATTCTGAATCATCGTCTTCGTGGAAAGGTCTGGCGTAAGGCTCTTAGGGCAGGAGTGAGTAACGTCTGTGTTAGGCCTTGCAAGATCATTGATGTGGATTCGACAACGAAAACAGTTTACGGTAGCCAGGAAGGAGCTGTCAGGGGTTACAATCCTCATAAACGAAGTGCGGTGTCATATCATCCGTTACTTGCTTTCTGTGTTGAGACAAAGGAGATTCTCCGGGGCTGGTTGCGGAGTGGCAATGCCTATACCAGCAATGGAATTATTGAGTTTACCAAGCAGCTTCTTGTTCATTTTCCCAAAGTGTGCAAAAAGGGAACTGCAGGATTTGGGTTACACTTGAATAAATATGAACGTGGTGTTAAAAAACTGCTTTTGTCAGACAAGGAACTTCTGTTTTGCCGCAGTTCAAGCATCCCTGGACACCCTGCGCAATTTTTTGATGGCCTTATGTTTCATGCTGCGCACGGTCTGTTGGGAAATGCCGAGAAATACAGCGACTTCCCTCACATCCATTTCGCGTTCGTAAAGGAGTTTCATCACAAGGGCCTGCCTTGGCGGCAATTTCTCAAGGGGAATATGAGGGGTGTCCCTGTCGCTCAAACCAGGCTCTTCCGCCGGTTCAGGCACATTTTCCAGGGAACAGGTGGCGGGCCTTTTCCTGCGCAGATAATCCATGGCTATGTTGCGCGCCACAAGGCAGAGCCATGTCGATATGGAGGCACGCCCAGGGTTATAGCGTTTCAGAATACGGAAGTCGTCCCTGCAAAGTTTTATGAAAACCTCCTGGAGCAGGTCATACGCCTCCTCCTGACCATGGCCTGCAGAAGCAAGTGTCCTGCGAATCATGCTGAAAACCACAGGGGAGACCTCTTTTACAAAGATGTCCCACTCTTTTTTGTCGCCCCTTGCAAGGAGCGCAAAGTCTCTCCTGCCCTGCCAGGTTTTCAAATCCGCTCTGTTCCCTTTTTCAGTAAAGTCTGCCGGTTCCTGATTATTATACGGCATTTCCACTGAAAACATCCCCTTTGTTTTCAGGTTGAAGTTTAATTGGTTTTCAGGGGTTGAATTTTATATCATTTAATTGTTAATTCGCATGCCGTAGAGAATTTCATATTTAAGGAGGATAATAATTGAAACCCAAAGAGAGAATGGCAATTCCGCGTCAACATCCTGACGAACTGCCCGTGGAACTGAGGATTAAAAATTTTGATGAAGTAACAGCCGGATTTGATGAAGGCATGGCAATGAAGGAGGCTGAGCGATGTCTTCAGTGCAAAAAGCCCGGTTGCGTTGAAGGGTGTCCGCTGTCAAACAACATACCCGGATTCATAAGGCTGCTCAGGGAAAATCAGATTGAAGAGGCCTACAGGGTCATCCGGCAGACAAGCACCATGCCGGCAGTCTGTTCCAGGGTATGCCCCCATGAATTTCAGTGCGAGGGCAACTGCGTCAGGGGGAAAAAGGGCGAGCCTGTGGCCATAGGCATGCTCGAACGCTATATTGTCGACTGGATGGTTGCCAACAACAGAGACATGACATCCCCATGCGCCATGCCAAAGGACAAAAAGGTAGCCATTGTGGGGGCCGGTCCGGCGGGCATGAGCGCCGCCTACCACCTTGCTCACGCGGGCTATCACTGCACCATATTCGATGACCTGCCGGTACATGGCGGCATGCTTTCAGTGGGCATACCTGCCTACAGGCTGCCCAGGGACATAATAGACGCTGAATTTGACGCCCTGCGCGGGTGCGGCGTAACAGTAAAACGCAACATGCGCATTGGCGTTGACAAGACGGTTTCCGACCTGAAGGACGAAGGTTTTGAGGCTGTCTTCATAGGTGTTGGCGCGCATGTGAGCAGAAAACTTGGCATTCCAGGCGAGGAGATGGACGGGGTTTTGCACGGGGTTGATTACCTGCGCCGCGTAAACCTGGGCGAGAAGCTGAACCTCGGCAGCAGGGTTGTTGTTGTCGGAGGCGGCAATGTGGCCATTGACGTGGCACGTACCGCCCTGCGAACAGGTTCGGATGACGTGTTCATACTTTACCGACGCACCAAAAAGGAGATGCCTGCTTCACAGGCAGAGATACATCATCTTGAGGAAGAGGGTGTAAAGGTGGAATTTCTTGCGGCTCCTGTTGCCATTCACGGGGAAAACAACCGGCTCTCCAGGATTGAATGCATCAGGATGGAACTGGGCGAGTGCGACACGTCAGGCCGGTGCCGTCCCGTTCCGGTGGAAGGCTCCAACTTCATGATAGAGGCTGACGCAATCATACCCGCCATCAGCCAGAGCGTTGACCCGGAAGCGACACGTGACATGGAGATAAAAAAGACTGCCTGGGGCACATATGATCCTGACCCTGAGACGCTTCAGACCTCTGTTCCGTGGATATTCGCCGGAGGCGACGCGGTGCTCGGACCACAGACAGTTGCAAAGGCCGCCTTTCAGGGAAAGGTTGCCGCGGAATCGATTTGCAGGTATCTTGAAGGCAAGCTGTAAAACCGGCTGAAACCGTAAAACAGGCAGGCAGTCAAAGGCAGGGGCCTGACCGGCTTTTTGCATGCGCGCTGCCCGCCTGTTGTCCGGATATTTGGAAAAATCATATTGCATTTCCGCCCTGAAGCCTTGAACTTTGGGGCGCCTTGGGGAAGCGTAATTTCTGGTTCAACGCGGAACATAACGAAATTAAAAACACATCGGTCAGATGTGGACATTTTTTCATTTCGTCGGCAAGGCGTCCTTCAAACAGAACTTCCTGCATTTCATGACGGAAGACAACAGGAAAGCTGAATGAAAGCATTGATAGCCCTTGAAGACGGGCGTATTTTTGAAGGCAGGTCATTTACCGGTCACGGGGAAGTTGCCGGTGAAATAGTGTTCAACACAAGCATGACCGGTTATCAGGAGATACTGACCGACCCGTCATACAGCGGTCAGTTAGTCACCATGACCTATCCGCTCATAGGCAATTACGGAACCGTTGGGGAGGATGACGAGTCTGACGGGATACATGCCGGGGCCATTGTTATGCGGGAGTATGAAGAAAACTACAGCAACTGGCGGGCTGACAGAAGTCTCAGGGAGTACCTTGACGGCGCTTCCGCCATGGGCATAGACCAGGTGGACACACGGGCCGTCACCAGGCATATAAGACTTGCCGGGGCCATGAAGGCAGTGATCTCCACAGATATTTCCGACCCTGACGCCCTTGTGGCAAAGGCCAGGGCATCCAGGGGGCTCACCGGCCTGAATCTCGCGGAAAAGGTCACCACAACAGTCCCTTATATATGGAAAGGCGGTGTGAAACACCCGCTGGAACCCGGAATGGAAATGATGGAGGCTGTCAGCCGCCAGGGACGGGATTTTGATTTCCTTGTTGCCGTTATTGACTGCGGCCTGAAATTCAATCAGCTGAGGCTCTTTGAAGCGCGGGGATGCAGATGCGCTGTCTTTCCGTCATCGGTCACGGCAGATGAAATCATGTCCATAGGCCCTGACGGCATCTTTGTTTCCAACGGCCCGGGAGACCCATCGGCAGTAACGGATGTCATAAAGACCGTATCTTCCCTGCTGGGCCGCAGGCCGGTGTTCGGCATCTGCCTGGGGCATCAGATACTCGGTCTTGCCCTGGGAGGCTCAACCTTCAAGCTGAAATTCGGCCACCGTGGCGGCAACCAGCCGGTGCGTGACATGGCCACGGGAAAGATTGAAATCACATCGCAGAACCACGGCTTTGCCGTGGACGGGGAATCGTTGCCGCCGGAAGTCGAGATAACCCATGTGAACCTTAACGACAACACCCTGGAAGGAATAAGGCACAGGGGAATAAAGGCGTTTTCAGTACAGTATCACCCTGAAAACGCGCCTGGCCCCAGGGATTCCGAATACCTTTTTGACCGTTTTGAACGTATGATGGCAGGAGAATGACACAAGATAATGCCTAAACGCACAGATATTAAAAAGATTCTTATTATAGGCTCGGGGCCCATTGTTATCGGCCAGGCGTGCGAGTTCGACTACTCAGGCACCCAGGCCTGCAAGGCCCTCAAGGAGGAAGGTTACGAGGTGGTGCTTGTAAACTCCAATCCTGCCACCATAATGACCGACCCGGAGACTGCCGACAGGACCTATGTTGAGCCCATCACGCCGGAATTTGTGACAAAGATTCTTGAACGGGAACGTCCTGACGCCATCCTTCCGACCCTGGGCGGACAGACCGGGTTGAACACTGCCGTCAAGATCGCTGAAGACGGTGTGCTGGAGCGTCTCGGCATAGAGATGATAGGCGCGTCAAGGGATGTGATTCACAAGGCCGAGGACAGGCAGCAGTTCAGGGACGCCATGGAGAGAATAGGACTCTCCATCCCCCGCAGCGCGATAGTTGGCACTCTCGGCGAGGCGGAGGAGGCTGCGGAAGATATCGGCTATCCCCTTATAGTGCGTCCGAGCTTCACCCTTGGCGGTTCAGGCGGCGGGATAGCATACACAAGGGAGGACCTGAAGGAGATATGCAAGCAGGGGCTTGACCTGAGCATGATACACGAGGTGATGCTTGAACAGTCGGTAATAGGCTGGAAGGAGTATGAGCTTGAGGTCATGCGGGATGTAAATGACAATGTGGTCATAATATGCAGCATTGAAAACCTTGATCCCATGGGAGTGCATACAGGAGACAGCATAACAGTGGCTCCGGCCCAGACCCTTACGGACAGGGAGTATCAGGACCTGCGGGACGCATCCCTCGCCATTATCAGGGAGATAGGCGTTGAGACAGGCGGTTCCAACATACAGTTCGCTGTCAACCCTGAAAACGGCGATGTCATTGTAATAGAGATGAATCCCAGGGTGTCGCGTTCTTCAGCCCTGGCGTCAAAGGCCACAGGCTTTCCCATTGCCAAGATCGCCGCCAAGCTCGCCGTGGGCTACACCCTTGACGAGATTCCCAATGACATAACCAGGGAGACAATGGCCTCATTCGAGCCCACCATTGACTACTGCGTGGTGAAGATACCGAGATGGACCTTTGAAAAATTTCCTGAAACTGAAGACCTGCTCACCACAGCCATGAAAAGCGTTGGCGAAACCATGGCCATAGGCCGAACCTTCAGGGAGGCCCTGCAGAAGGGGCTCCGCTCCCTGGAAACAGGCCGGGCCGGACTGGGTTTTGACAACAGGCTTCCATGGAAGGCAGGGGAAGCCATGCCGGACAACCATGAAATCGTGCAGAAGCTCCGCACCCCGAATTCACAGCGCATCTTTTATGTCGCCCACGCCCTTGAGAACGGTTTTTCCATTGATGAGGTGAACAGGCTCACAGGTATTGACCCATGGTTCCTTCACCAGATAGCATCCATCAGGAAGATGGGCAACAGGTTTGCCGGACAGGGGAAAGAGGTGGCTCCTGACACTCTTCACGCCCTTAAAAGGGAAGGCTTTTCAGACAGGCAGATTGCCGTAATGACAGGCATGGAGCAGACAGACGTGCGGCGGTATCGTTATGAAAACGGGCTCAAACCTGTTTACAAGCTTGTTGACACCTGCGCCGCGGAGTTTGAGGCCTATACGCCGTATTACTACTCCACCTATGAAACAGAAGATGAATCACGGCCATCAGACAGGAAAAAGGTGATGATACTTGGCGGCGGCCCCAACCGGATAGGTCAGGGCATCGAGTTTGATTACTGCTGCGTTCACGCATCCTTTGCCCTTCGGGAAGAGGGAATAGAGAGCATAATGGTCAACAGCAATCCTGAAACCGTCTCCACTGACTACGACACCTCTGACAAGCTCTATTTCGAACCCCTGACCCTTGAAGATGTGCTGCATATAATTGACAGGGAAAAACCCATGGGCGTAATCGTGCAGTTCGGCGGCCAGACCCCTCTCAACCTGGCGGAAGACCTCGCGGAGGCAGGCGTCAACATACTTGGCACCACTCCCTACAACATCAACAAGGCAGAGGACAGGGAGAGCTTTCAGCAGATGCTTTTCAAACTCGGCCTTGTACAGCCTGCCAACGGCACGGTATCAAGCCTTGAGGAGGCTGTGGAGACAGCGGAAAGGATCGGCTATCCGGTGGTGGTGCGTCCTTCCTTTGTCCTGGGAGGACGGGCAATGCGTATTGTCCATGACACGGACGGACTGCGCGGGTACATGCAGGAGGCTGTGGATGTGTCCGAGGGCCATCCCGTGCTTATAGACAAGTTTCTGCAGGAAGCCACGGAGGTTGATGTGGACGCCATTTCAGATGGCAGGACCACCATTATCAGCGGCATCATGGAGCATATTGAAGAGGCCGGAATACACTCCGGAGACTCTGCGTGCGTGCTGCCGCCCTACAGCCTGGAGCAGGATATGCTGGACGAGATCATGAAGGCTACCAGGGCCATGGCGCGTGAACTTGAGGTGAAGGGACTGATGAATGTCCAGTATGCGGTAAAGGACGGACAGCTCTATGTGCTTGAGGTGAATCCCAGGGCGTCCAGAACGGTTCCCTTTGTAAGCAAGGCGACAGGCATACCCTTTGCCAAGCTCGCGGCCAAGGTCATGCTGGGCATGACCCTTGAGGAGCTTGGGCTTCACCGGGAGCCTGTGATAAACCATGTAGCGATAAAGGAATCTGTGTTCCCCTTCAGGAAATTTCCCGGCGTGGACACCATCCTGGGGCCTGAGATGAAATCAACCGGAGAGGTTATGGGCATTGACTCCTCTTTTGGCATGGCCTACGCCAAGAGCCAGTTCGCGGCCGGGCAGAACCTTCCTGTTGAAGGCAGGGCGTTTTTCAGCATACGGGAAGGCGAAAAGGAAGAGGCGCTGCGTCTTGCCAAGGAGCTTGCCGGTTCAGGTTTTGAGATATTGGCAACCAGGGGAACGTCCGAGTTTTTCAGCGCCAGCGGTCTTGAAAACAGGCTTGTGTTCAAGGTATCCGAAGGCAGGCCAAATGTGGTTGACATGATGAAAAACGGTGAGATCGACCTTGTATTCAACACCCCCAGCGGCAAAAGGACACTTTCCGACTCATATCTGCTCAGGAGAACAGCCCTTGACTATGAAATAGCCTATGTGACAACCATGGCAGGGGCAAGGGCAACTGTAAAGGCCATCGGGGCGCTCAGGACAGGCATGACGACAGTAAAGCCTCTTCAGGAATATTACTCTTCCTGAAGGGGGGCGGTCGGGTCGGAAACATCCCGGAAAAGGGTCATGTTCAGCTCTTTCAGTTCAAATAACAATTAATGGTTACAAGGTTTTTTCTATGTTCACTACGAAAACGGGGGCATGTAACGGTTTGATTCCCCTGCACCTCTCACCTCCCAGGGAGGAATGCGGCATCATCGGGGTTTACGGTCATCCCGAGGCTGCCAAACTGGCATATTTCGGTCTTTACGCCCTTCAGCACAGGGGGCAGGAAAGTGCAGGCATCGTCTCCTCTGACGGAAAGAACGTCTACGAGTTCAAGG
>CAYXYO010000085.1:0-4657 GCA_964469365.1 uncultured Desulfobacterales bacterium
TACATTTCCGCTTCCCGTGACAGTGAGCATGTGCGGCAACCTGGACTGGGGGCCTGTGGCAGGCGGATATCTTGCCACCATCTTTCTCGCCGCGGCATATATATCCATGGGGCTTTTTGCCAGTTCACGTTCCGAGAACCAGATTGTAAGCCTTATCCTTGCGACCCTGCTCTGTACGCTCTTTTATCTGCCTGGCTCTGACATGCTCACCGGTTTTTTCGGCAACAGGGTTTCTGAAATACTTAAACTGGCAGGCACAGGTTCACGTTTTGAATCCATTACCAGGGGGGTGCTCGATCTGAGGGATATCATATACTATGTAAGCCTTTCGGCCATTTTCATGGCGCTTAACATATACTCCCTTGAACGCATTCGCTGGACAGGCAATCCATCCAGCTCTCACCACAGGCAGTGGACGCTTCTGACAGCTCTTGCCATAGCCAACCTTGTCGCCCTTAACCTGTGGCTCCGGCCTGTCACATGGGCACGGATAGACATGACTGAAGGCCACATATATTCCATTTCGGATACAACCAGGCACTATCTCTCCATGCTCAGGGAGCCGCTTCTGATCCGGGGATATTTCAGCGCCAGGACACATCCCCTGCTCGCACCGCTTGTGCCAAGGCTCCGGGACCTTATGACAGAGTATGAGGTCGCTGGAAAAGGCAAGGTGAGGGTGGAGTTCGTGGATCCTGCCGAAGAGCCGGAAATGGAAGAGGAGGCTGGACAGAAATATGGCATAAGGCCTGTGCCCTTCCAGACGGCAAGCAAATATCAGACAGCCATTACCAACTCATATTTTGACATACTCATCAAGTATGGAGATCAGTTCGAGACACTTAATTTCAGGGATCTCATAGAGGTAAAGGCGCAGAACCAGACTGATATTGCTGTTGACCTTAAAAATCCTGAATATGACATCACAAGGACCATAAAAAAGGTGCTGTACGGATATCAGGGTTCAGGAAATCTTTTTGACAACATACAGGGCAAGGTTGTCTTTACAGGCTATATCTCGCCTGACAAAAAGTTGCCCGAGACCCTTGTAACACTTAAAAAGGCCCTGGAGGGGCAGCTTGAGAAACTTGCCGCGAAAGGTGGCGGCAAGTTTGAGTGGCGCATAAAGGATCCTGACGCCAATGACGGCAGCACGGCTTCCATGATAAGAAGGGAGTACGGGTTCCGTCCAATGGCCTTTTCCATACTGGACACCAGCACATTCTGGTTTTACATGATTATGGAAAACGGGGACAGGGTGGTTCAGGTGCCGCTGCCTGAGGATTTTGAAGGAACCTCACTGGAGAGGGCCATCAGTACTGCCATGAAACGTTTTGCCACAGGCTTTCTCAAGACCATCGCTGTCTATTCCCCGCCAGGCATGCCTCCAATGCCGCAATACGGTTTTGCAGGCAGCGGGAAACAGTTCCAGCGGCTGAAAAGCCTGCTTGAAAAGGAACATGCCCTGAAAGAGACTGACCTGAAGTCAGGATATGTGCCTGAAGAGGCTGATATTCTGCTCCTTCTCGCACCTGACAAACTGGATGAAAAACAGCTTTTTGCGGTTGACCAGTTTCTGATGCAGGGAGGCACAGTGATTGTGTCCACCTCATCCTATGATATAAATTTCCGTTCAGCCATTGCGGCTGTGAAACAGAGATCAGGGCTTGAAGAGTGGCTTGAGGGCTATGGTATAAATATCGGAGACGCCATGGTGCTTGACAGGAAAAACTCGGCCTTCCCTGTGCCTGTGCAGCGCAGCGTAGGCGGCTTTGTGGTGCAGGAGACCAGGATGATAGATTACCCCTTCTTCCCTGACATAAGGGAGGACGGAATGAACAGTGCTGCCGGAATGCTTGCCGGCATAGGACAGGTGACCATGACCTGGTCCTCTCCCGTGACAGCGGACGCCGGAAAGAACGGTAAACGGAAGGTGACATGGCTGCTGAAAACCTCTCCTGATTCGTGGCTCTCTTCAGATACTGACATACAGCCCAACTTCAAGCTCTATCCTGATACCGGTTTCAATATGAGCGGTGAAAAGGGGGCCAGGACAGTTGCCATTATGGTTGAGGGCGGTTTTGATTCCTGGTTTGCGGGAAAACCGTCTCCCCTCGCTGAAGATGAGGATAGCGGTAGTGAAGAGGATAAACAGCCAGGTGAAAAAGATAAAAAGGATGAGAAGATAAACAGGGTTATTGAAAAGTCTCCTGATTCATCGAGGCTGATTGTTTTCGCGTCAAATGTGTTTCTCACGGATACCGTGATTGATCTTGAATCGTCGGCAATGCGCAGCGCATACACGGCGCCCCTGGAACTTGTGGAAAACGCTGTGGACTGGTCCCTTGAGGACAGGGGGCTCCTTGCCATCAGGGGCAGGGGGCATTTTTCAAGGCCCCTGGTTCCCATGACCAGGGAAGAGCAGATGTTCCGTGAATATATGAATTACGGTCTTGCTGCCGCAGGACTTCTTCTCGTATGGATCATTGGAAGGATAATCGCAGCCAGGGCCCTTGGACGCAGCAGAAGGGCCATGGCCGCCATTCAGGACGGGAGGAGCTGAAAATGAAAAGAAATATATATATTCTTGCCGTTCTTCTCTGTTTGCAGGTGCTTCTTGTCTTTGTGCCGGGCATGGGCAGCAGGCAGGAGGCCGTGACAGGAAAAAGTGAAAGGCTTGTGGTGTTCAGGCCTGAGGAGGTAGGCAAAATCGAGATAAGCGGCCCTGAAAAGGGCAGGGTGGTAATTGTCAAAAAGGCGAATGAGTGGTTTTTGCCAGACCATTCTGATTTTCCGGCAGACGGCAAAATGGTCAGGGAGTTTCTTGAAAAACTTGACTCCCTGGATGCCGGATGGCCGGTGGCGACCACTTCAGGCGCTGCTGAACGGTTTAAGGTGAGCCCTGACAATTTTGAGCGGCACATAATCCTTTACAAGGGTGATGAGACCGTTGCCGAGCTCTTTTTGGGCACCTCGCCAGGTGTGAGAAAGATACACGCGAGGACAGGCGGCAGCGACAATATTTATGAAGTGAAGTTCACCCTGTTTCAGGCCGCGGACGATCCTGACCAGTGGATTGACAAAAATGTTCTGCGAATTGAAGAGCCTGCCATAACAGGCATCCGTCTTCCGGGCATTACCCTTGAAAGGGTCGGGAGCGGGTTCGCGCCGGATGACCTTGGCGCAAACGAGACTGTTGTGGACACTGAGGTCAGGGGGCTTGTGAAAAAGGTCGCCAGACTGACCATAGACGGCGTGCTGGGAACGACTCAGCCCGAGGGCTTCAGCAGTGATTCCCCTGACCTGGAATATGTTGTCGTCACAGAGCCAGGCGGTGTTGAACACAGGTTTGTCTTCAAGAAACCTGAAGAAGGCGCCTATTACATCCTTAAAACATCTGACAGACCTGAATATTTCAAGGTGGCTGAGTGGCAGGTAAATGGTATCAGCGGGGTTAAACGCGGCCAGCTTGTGAAACGGGCTGACAGGCCGCAGACAGGAAAGGGGGATGAGACCGGCAGCGGTTTGAGTGAATAATAGTGAGTGCAACGCTGCAAGGCGCGTTTTGCAGCGTTGCCTTTCCATGTTTTTGCCACCTTGTCGCAGGATTTGAAAATATCCATGTCAGGCTGAATATGACGCGCTTTTCCGGTTCAATTCTCCCCTGGCCCCTTGCGATGAACCGGGAAAATCAGGTTTTCACGGCGCATTGGGCCTGTATTAAGGCAGCCTATATGCCGCTTTTTTAGCATGGTATTTCAAGGGCGGCGGGGCGCTGTCGTCCCGGTTTGAAAAGGGTGATAATGTCCGGCAGGCGCCCGCATGGTCTTAACAACCTGGTGCGTTTCAATTGATTTCCATGATATTGTTTGTCCGGTTACCGGACGGAAGGCGAATTTTTGAATATACCCAATACCCTTACCCTGCTCAGAATCGTTCTGACTCCACTTATGGTTATTCTGATACTGTACAGGGAATTTCATCCTGCCCTTGTGGTCTTTACAGTGGCAGGCGTTACAGACGCCCTTGACGGATTCCTGGCCAGGGTCCTCAAACAGCAGACCATGGCCGGACGAATACTTGATCCCCTTGCGGACAAGATGCTCCTGGTCTCATCCTTTGTTACCCTTTCAATGACAGGCATTGTACCGGTATGGCTTACGGTCATAGTGATTGCCAGGGATTTTATAATCCTTGCTGGCGTCACCCTGCTTTTCATGTTCAGGGAGGGGGTGGAGATAGCACCATCATTTATCGGCAAGTTTACCACTGTGTTGCAGCTCGCGTCGGTTTTTTTCGCCATGACAGGCATGGATGTTCATGAGGTCTCCTGGCTTGTTGCGCCCCTCTTCAGGGCAACGGCCGCGATTACTGTCATTTCAGGCATGCATTACATGTATTCAGGTTTCAGGATACTTACAGAAGAGCTGTAATGCATGGGCGGCATGGGTGTGAACAGATAGATGTCTGACAAATGGGATGTCCCCGGGATATTGCGTTTGTTCTGTTATCCTTGTCAAAAGTACTTGACAATCAGGGGAGATGTTCATTAAAAGATTAGTATACATAACAATACGGTGTTGTTTGTGGTTTTTGTGGGTTAGTTGTCGGCAGATGTTAGCTTCTGCCTGCATTGCAGGCATGGTCAACTTGAGGA